>JAQVML010000289.1 GCA_028703645.1 Eubacteriales bacterium | reverse complement strand
CCGCTTTTTCTCTTCCCCGCCGCGCTTCTGGATCACAAAGCTCGCCGTCAAGGCAACCAAGCCCAATAGCGCAAGCCCCGCGCCCAGATAGAGCCGATAGGAGGATTGCCCCGCCGTTGAGGACGAATCCACGGAAGTCTGCGGTTGAGATTGTGTAGCTTCCGAAGCTACGGTTGCCTCCGGCGCGGGCGTTTCGCTCGGCATTGGCGTTATCGCAGACGCCGGAACCCCTGCGGGCGATTGGAGCGAGGAGAGCAGCGCAAATAAATCGCTGGTGCTCTGCTGCTGGGACACCGCAACGCCAAGCGGATAGGTCTGGACAAAATACGGCGTATCGGTAACCTTTGCGCGGTACACCTGATAGGTGGTATAGCCTTCAAACGCCGCCTGCGCCAGCGAAACCGCGCTCTGCCCGCCAAACGCCGCAAGGGGCGCTTGCGTATCATACAGCGCGCTTGTTCCGGAAACCAGATGCTGATAGACCGCGCGCACCTGCCAAACACCGTAAGCCTTTTCGCTGATGTATTCCTTGGATGCATCCGCAGCCAAATCCACCGCAAGCAGAACATGCTTCGATGTCAGCCCGTGCATCCCTTCGTCATCCTCGCCGACTTCGGAATGCGTAATGATCGTATCCGGCTGATAACGGCGAATAAGTTGAATAAGCCAGTCGTTGATGTCTGTCTTTTCGATATAGGTATAGAGCTTTTTGAGCTCAATCGCGCTGGGATAATACGGAAAGCTCCCGAAAATCGGTTGCGTACGGGATCCGAGCGCATACATGGCCTCGACGGTCTGCTGCTGCATTTGTCTGTTTTCGCTGGAGAGAAACGCCAGCGCGGCATCGCCACCGGAAAGATACGGCAACAGACTGCCAAAATAATACGACTCGTCCGCCGTATGCGCCAGAATCAGCATCACCTTGGCATGGCCTTGCGCGGACATCACGCAAAGCGCATCCGGAGCCGTCTCGGTGTTATACAGGCGCATCTCGGAGATGGCAAAATCCGCATCCGAAGCAACGCGCACACTTGCGCAGTTGGCCGGAAGCGAATAGTAATCGTTTAGCAGATCGGCGCTGGCGCTCACGCTCGAAATCGTAGCACCCGATGCATCCAGCGCCTCAATCCGCGCGGACTTCGGAGCCGAATACCAACCGATATAGAGTCCGCGCACGCCGCTTGCAATCGAGATTTCGAGTGTTTCGCTCGCTTTAAACGAAATGCGGGAGTTATAGTTATCATCCGTCAATCGGGCCTCAAACCCAACCGAGCGCTCCGGCAGCATCACGCTGCAGTCGGAGGTCAAATCCGTTGGCTCCGCGCTGTCCTCTGCGTATGCCGAGGTAACCGCGGGAAAGAGCATTGCGCTTAACAGAAAAAAAGCGGCTGCGCTCCTGAAAAATTTCGAATCGTAGACGCTCTTGAAACGCATGTGTTGTAGCTCCTTACCATGGCAATCCGGTTTGCGGCGAGATGTCGTATGTTTCGCTTTCAAACCGTAATGGTGCAAAATACTAGATGTTTCGTTCATCATATAGATAGAGGCAAGCCCGTTGCCCAATCGTGGATCGACCGATTTTTCACGCGGCCCATCATCAGGAAGCGGCCTGCGTTGCAGCCGGTGGTTCCTGCGGCAAGGTCGGTTTTCCGCCCGTCTCCAGCAGATTGATGGTAATCACGATAGACAGCACCAAAAATAACGCATTTAGCACGATCATTCTCTTCCATTTGTCCGTTTTTCGCTTCATCATTTTATCCTCTGTATTATGATAGTGACAAGCGTAAAAAAAGTCAAACCCGAAGGCGGATTTTCACCCGTCCATCCCGTCTGCGAACGGCGTGATCTCACAAACCGTAATTTTTATGTGAACTGTTGGCTGAAATCTAACTCCCTGCAGCGATTCTATAGTATGATACGTAGGATTCATTGTTTTCATCGAGCGAATATTCTCTCGCGTCGGTTTTTGAGCGCTTTTTTCACGACATCTGCGAAATGTTGTCGCTTGTTATCGCGAGGCCGACTCATTCTATATACGAGGACATCTAACCATCATGAACAGAATCCTTCCATTATTGATGACAGCGCTCATGCTGCTGCCCACGTCAGCAACCATCAGCAACGACCCGCCGGATGTGGAGATTGCCGCGCCTTACTACATCGTCGTAGACGCGGACGATCCTTCTATCGTCTTGTATGAGCGGGACCCGGACGAGCA
Source organism: Eubacteriales bacterium (assembly GCA_028703645.1). Lineage (GTDB taxonomy): Bacteria > Bacillota > Clostridia > Christensenellales > CAG-138 > UBA7703. The sequence continues at coordinate 1,172 of JAQVML010000289.1, read as the reverse complement.
TTGTATTCCCGCCAGCACAATGAAGATCATGACCTGCATCCTCGCCCTTGAGAACATCAAGGATTACAGCGAGTTGGTCGAGGTGAGCACGCAGGCAGCGAACTTAAAGGAGTCCAACTCGCTCCTGGGCGTTTATGCGGGCGAGCAGTTGAGTGTGGATCAGTTGCTGCACGGGCTGATGATGGTCTCCGGCAACGATTGCGCGCTGTTGCTTGCCAACCATGTGGCGGGCAGCGTCGCGGCGTTTTCCGATTTGGCAAACGCCAAAGCCGCCGAACTCGGCATGATGAATTCTCACTTTATCAACGCAAGCGGCGCTTATCGCAGCGGACAATATTCCACCGCGCGCGATATGGCGATTTTGACCTCTTATGCGCTCAAAAACGACAAGTTCCGCGAGCTGATCGCCACCAAGACATACACGATTGAAGCAAACGACCGCCGCAAAAAGCCGGAAGTGATTGAAAACTCCAACCGCCTGATTTCGGACGATCCCGCGACGAGCGACGTGTATACCGATCTCTGCATCGGCGGCAAGACGGGCAGCACCGTCAACGGCGGAAAGTGCCTCGTTTGCGTGGGCGAACTCGACGGCGCGCGCATCATCATCGTACAGATCGGCGCGGACGACCCGAACAGCTATGACATGCATCGCCGCATGCCGAAGGTGTTTGCAAACGCAAAATACCTGCTCGAATACACGCTAAACAACGACTATACGCCAGTCACGCCGGAATCGCTCGGCTTTACGTATACGACAAAAGCGACGGCGAAGGGTGAGACGGAATCCTTTCCGATTACAGCCAAGTTTGACGAAACCGCTGTACACCGTCTACCCAAAGACAAGGCGGACGCGCTTGCCAAGGATTTGACCAAGATGGAGGTCACAACGGAGATCAACGACGATCTCGCCAGCGCGAAAGCGGGCGATACGGTCGGCACCATCTCCTGCTCCTACGAAGGACGCGCGCTCTTTAGCGGCAATCTTGTGGCGGACACGGACGCGGTCGCAACCCCGGCACCGACCGCAACACCTGCTCCGGCAACGCCGGAACCCGTGCCGGAAGAAACTTCTTACGATTTCTTTTCTCAAGCAAGCCTTGGCGTATACCTCTTCGGTGGGCTCAGCGTGTTGTTGACCATCAGCCTGATCGTGCTGATCGTGCTCTATC
>JAQVML010000288.1 GCA_028703645.1 Eubacteriales bacterium | reverse complement strand
AAATGCTCGCGGTAGTCATCAAGTGCATCTGCATAGCTACCTACAGAGTCTTTGATGCAGTTGGGCGCATGGGCAAATTGAACTAGTTGGTGCGACGGGTTCTCCTTGAGCCATTCCAAGATGCGTTTCCACCAAATAGTATCTGTTACCCCTATTGACATGCCATACACACAAATAATAAGACTTTTTTCTATAGTCTCTGAGCAGGCTTTAACGACTCTGTTCCGAATCTGTTTGTTACCATCGGGTTTTATTATAGACCGGCTAAATCTTGGCAACGCTAAAAGATCCTTGTTCGCAACTTGACTTTCGTTATCAACCCCAAACACCAAAGGAGGATTTCTCCTGTCGCCGTGAACATAAACAATACTATTCAAAAAGTTTAAGCAATCTTTGCCATTGAGAAGAGTTGAAGGAATTCCAGTAATTTCTTTGTCCTGTATGCCATAATAAAGTTTTCCGAATAGGTTAGTATAATTGAAAGTTAGGATATTAAACACACGCTCGTCAATCAATGAATGGTTATATAGATCTATCAGCTTTTCTTTAGATTCTTCAGGTAAGTAGTAATCGAAATACAGTAGTCCATGTTCAAACGCTGAGAATGCTTCTCTTGGTAAGTTTTGCACGTTAATGCGCTTTTCCTGTTCACCAAGATAAGCGCTCAAATGGTTAATGAAGTCATCATAGCATTCTCTAAAAGCCATCACATCATCAACTCTATATCTTTCAGTATATTGACCAAAAGCAAATTCTGCATCAGCCCATGTATTAAGGTTCTGCGCAATATTATCTTTGAAAAACTTGATATTATCGCTCTTATTCTTCACATTTAGATAATAGGACAAAAAATCCGTATAGCTTGTATTTAATCCGCAAGCTAAATCGAACCCATTACCAATAAAAAACGTTACATTCATAAAAACCTCTTGTCAGTAAGCACGATAATACGACAAACGTGATCTGTATCACAAACTATATTATCAGATTTGAATATGATAATCTATATAGTATAGATTTCACGGGAGGTAAAAAAGCATGCTCCACACTCCCCCTACCCCCATCACCTCCTACATCCTCCAATACCCGCTGGAGGTGCAGGAAAAGCTCAATCAGATGCGCGAGGCGATTCTCGAAATCTTGCCCGAAGCCGAGGAAAAGATCGCCTACGGCATCCCGACGTTTTACCTCAACGGCAACGTCGTCCACTTCGCAGGCTACAAGAGCCACATCGGCTTTTACCCCGGCGCGGACGGAATCGCGACGTTTGCGGGCGAACTTGGCGCATACAAACTAAGCCGCGGCACGGTGCAGTTTCCGCTGGATCAGCCGCTGCCGCTCGAACTCGTCAAGCGCATCACCGCCTACCGCAAAGAACAGAATTTTGCGAAGAAGAAGTAATTTTGATATGAGAAAATCCCCGCCGGAGCAATCCCGCGGGGATTGTTGTTTGCTATGATTCACGCCCGCGGCTTGACCACCGCGCGCACGATGAGAAACACAATGAGTAGCCACACGGCGATGATCGGCAGCGCGTAATACCAGCGCTTCGGCTTGCCGTTTTGCCACATGCCCTCGGCCTCGGCGCGGCAGTCGTCCATCACCTGAGCCGGAATGAGCTTTACCGTGAGCGCGACCATCGCGGGCAAAATAATCAGATCGTCGAGATACCCCAAAACAGGGATGAAGTCTGGAATCAGATCGATCGGCGAGAGCGCGTAGCCAATCGTCAGCGCCGCGAGCACCTTCGCGCCCCACGGCGTCTCGCGCCGCTTGAGCGCGAGAAACACGGCGGGGATGTCGGTCTTTAGTTGTTTTGCGCGGTCTTTGAGCGACACAGGCTTCTTTCTCCAAACGTCGTTTTTCTTATTATACACGTGCGCACGGCCGGCGGCATACAAAAAGACCCGCGCGGGTCTTTTTGTGTGTTGATATGCTGTTATGCCTGCGCTTCGGGTACCGCCGATTCCTCAATCGCTTCCGGTGCCTGCGCAACGTGGTTCTTCTTCCAAACCGCGATGGCGATGAAGACGAGCCCAAGCGTGATCACGAACACCGCACCTTCGATGAGCCAATTGCCCATGCCAACGCCTTTGAGGATCACCGCAACCGCGTCCACAACCAAATGCAGCAAAATCGCGAGCGGATAAAGCCAGAACTTCTTGCCGTCCTTCGCCGCAAACCAAACGAGCACGGAAAGCGAAACGTGGATCGTCACAGCGAGCATGCGCTCCACGCCGCCGGCAAGGAAGAGCGCGGACGGCGCGGCGGCAATCGCCAGTGCCTCCGCCGATCCGCCAAGTGAGGATGGAACCCCCGCGTTGTATTGCAGGCAGAAGATCACGTTGATGATCATCGACACGCTCAAGAGCGCGACCGCCTCGATGCCGCCGTGACCCGCGCCGTACATGAGCGCGTTTGTGTCGTTTCCGCGCTGTTTGCGAAGAACGGTCTTAAAGGCGACAAAACGCCCGGTCTCTTCAAACAGACCCGCCATGAACCCGCCGACGATGCCGTAGAACCAGACATTGTTCGCAACCGTGATCCACAGCGCGGTCTTCATCAAAAACGAATACGCGAGCTGTTCCAGCACGAGCGCGAAGAGCACAAACGTAACGCAGCCCGTCCAGAACGGCAGGTGGTTTGCGCCTTTTTTGCGGAAGATGATGTAAAGCACCACCGGAATCGCGATTCCGATGAGCGCGGAAATCGCCATCATAACGATGGGCATCGCAGGAATGGTGTTTTGCATGTTGTTCCCCCCTAACATTTTCCATTATTCCGATTTTCCGTAGGTCTCCACGCACCAGCCGCGGCTATGGCACTTGGTGCAGGTGAGAAGCCGGGTCTTTGGCGTATGCTTTGCCCAAAACATGTCCTTCATCGCGGGGCGAAAGCGCGCGCCGCAGTTCGGGCAAAGATATAGCGTATTTTTATAATACATCCAAGACACATAAATACCAAGCGCAATCACAAACGGCCAGGTCGCGGCAAACGGCCACCAAATACCGGTTGTGATCCAGTAGATCACCGTCGCCCACTGCAGGCCGGACATCGTCATGCCGATCACCAGCATTTTCAAATGCAGGCCGTTGAGCTTCTTCTTTTCTTCCATCATGCGATCCATGTCCGCAATGGATTCAATCGAGAGCATCTGCCCCGTGCGGATGGTCACGCGCACGGTCTCCACCGCGTGCTTCTGCCGCTCCAGCGCGCTCTGCTCATCGGAGATACGGTGCTCCTGCTCTTCTAGTAAGAGTAGCAGCACGCGCTCCGGCTTCTCGCTTGCGAGTACCCCCTGTATCGCATCCAGCGATAGCCCAAGCGTCTTGAGCGCGCAGATCATGCGCATCTTTTTCAGATCGCCCTCCGAATAGAGCCGCCGCCCGCCTTCGCTGAG
>JAQVML010000287.1 GCA_028703645.1 Eubacteriales bacterium | reverse complement strand
ATTTCTACCAGAACATGTTTGGTTACTCGATAACGGACGAATCCTCGATTTTGAGCGTCATCTTCATCATCATCAAGAGCGTTGGTGCGTTTTCCTATCGTAACCCGCAAATCGCGCTGCTCATCGCAATCGGCATTCTCTGGTTCCTGCTGCAAAAGCGGGATCAGGCGCGCGTGATCGAAAAGATCAACGTGCTGCTCATGGCGGGCTTGCTCGCCTGCGCCATCTATATGGGCGGGCAGGGATATCGCTATTACGGGCTGGTGCTTACGCCGTTTATGGCGCTGGGGTTTGTGCCGATCTTCCGCTTTTTTGAAAAGAAGGAGTTGCTTGATCAGAGCAAGACATGGGTGCGCCGCGCAGCGTTTGGCGGATTGACACTCTTGATGCTTGCCTTTGCGCTGCTGATTTCGGACAACCGCTACATGCTCTCGATCAAGCGCGAGGACACGCCGCAGGTGCGCTTTGCCACCACCATGCGGGAGAAGAAGACCGAGGACGAGATTACACTGTTTTGTTACCAGTGTCCCGATGCGGGGTTCTATCTTGCGGCAAATATCATTCCGCAATACCGCTTCTTTGCGCGGGTCAACGTTGACCTGCCCGAACTCAAGCAGGCACAGAGCGAGTATATCGCCGAGCGCAGCGCGGAGTTTCTTGTGACCCGAAATCTGGAGATCTCTCCGGAGGGATATACACTCATTCAAACCCAGACATTCTGGAGCGAAGGACAAAATGACACATTCCGTTTATACCAGCGCGTCAACTGAACGCGCACAGACAAAAAGTCGTATCCGCCGCGTGCTCGCCGTGCTTCTATTGCTCGCGCTGATGATTGCGCTGACTGGCTGCGACTTGCTCAAAGACCGCTCCGCAACAACGCTGACCATAGACGACGCGACGCAGATTGACGCGGAAGACCTCGTCAAGTATGAAAACTTGCAGGAGCTCGACATTCGCAAAGCCGTCATCACGGTGGAAGACTATCTTTCGCTGAAAAATGCGCTTCCGAATTGCAGCATTCATTGGAGCGTGCCGATCCTGGATCAGCGCTATGACAACCTGGTGACGCAGATTGCGCTGCCCGCGGGGACGGATGCCGCCGCGCTGGAGTTGTTGCGCTATTTTCCAAATTTGACCACGGTGGACGCGATGAGCTGCACGTGTTATGACGCGCTCATGAGCAAGAGTCTGGAGCGGCAGGATATCGCGTTTGCCTGGCAGGTGCAGATTGGCGACGTGACGCTGCTCAACACCGACACCGCGCTGGATCTCTCCGGCAAGACGCTGGATGCGGAAGCGCTCATGCAGAACATCTACTATCTGCCCGCGCTGACGACGGTGGATATCACAAACACCAACATCGGCGCAGACGAAGGCGCGGCGCTGGAAGCGCGCTATCCGAACATCACATTTCTGCGCACAATCGATCTGTTCGGCGTCCAGGTCAACACGGACACAACCGAACTCGATTTGACGAAGGCTACCATCACGGACGATACCCAGCTTGTCGAAGCGCTCGCCTCGCTCAAGAACCTGACGAGCTGCGATCTCACGGGCCAGACGATTTCGTTTGAGACGATGGATGCTCTCAAGGAGCGCTATCCGCTGGTGACGTTTACCTTCTCGTTTGAGTTCTTCGGGCAACAGTTTACACCCGAAACCAGTGAGATCAACCTGCAAGGGCAGACGTTTACGAGCGCGGAGGAGGTTGCGGCGGGACTGAGCCACATGCCGAACCTCGCGCTTTGCGACATGTGCGGAACCGGACTGACCAACGAGCAGATGGCACAGCTGCAAACGCAGTTTCCGGCGGTGAAGTTCGTTTGGTATGTGCAGGTTGGCGCATGGCAGCTTCGCACCGATATTGAGGCGTTTACCACGCAAAACCGCGAGAAATTCCCCAACGACGCGGCTACGTTTGGTAAGGAAGGCAACACGAAACTCACGGACGAAGATACCGATGGGCTTGCGTATTGCACCGATTTGGTCTATCTTGACCTCTCCGGCAACAAGATTACCGATCTTACGTTTGTAAAAGGCCTGACGAAGCTTCGTTTACTCTGCGTCGGCAACAACAAGATTGCGGATATTTCCGCGCTTGCCGCGCTGAGCGAGCTGGAGTATCTGGAACTCTACACGAACCCAATTGCGGATCAAACACCGCTGGCGGGGCTGACGAAACTAACGCACCTGAACGTCGCCCGCACCGGAATGACCGACATCACGATCATCAGCGGCATGAAGCAGCTCAAGCTGCTCTATATCCTGAGCAACAACAAGATTTCGCGGGATCTTGTCGCGAAGATCGCAGAAGCGCTGCCGGAGTGCGAAATCGTGTCTCGCGGTTCCAACCCGATCGCCGGGGACTGGCACAAGGCGGATCTCTACCACACGTTTGAGGTAGAGACCGGACTGGTCGAGCCCGATCCGACCCCGACGCCGGAGCCTTCCGCCAGCGTCGATCCTTCGGTCACGCCCGAGGGAACCCTGACGCCGACGTTGACGACTGAGAGATAAAACAAATGCTTCACGCGCGGGAATAAACGAAGAAACAAACAAGGAGCTGTCTGAAAACGACGGCTCCTTGTTCTAGCTATCTGAAATTTTTATCTAGTTCTGCTTTCCAGCGTGACTGTGATATTGCCGCGCGTTGCGTGCGAATAGGGGCAAACCTGATGTGCCTCCTGCGTGAGGCTCTCGGCAAGAGCGGCATCGTCTGTGTCGATGATGGCAACCAGATGAACCTCAAGCTGAAAATTATTTGCCTCATTGCGACCGATGCCAACCGTGGCCTGCACATCCGGCGCGGGCAACTTCAGCCTGCGCACACGGATCACGTGTTGCAGCGCGCTGCCAAAGCAAGCGGAATACCCTGCCGCAAAGAGCTGCTCCGGATTGACGCCATCCGTCTTTCTTCCGCCCAGACCTGCGGGCAACGCCATTTCAAAATCGATCGGGCTATTTTCCACACGGACATGACCATCGCGTCCGCCGGTTGAGTATGCTGTTGTTTGATAATCTATCTTCATAATTCTTACCCCTTTCTGATTGTGATTTAATTATACCGCATTCAATCCAATTGGTTTATGACTAACTCACAATTCAAACCGAAAATCAACGAAGAAAACAGAAGAACGAAGAACTTTGTCGACGGACTGAAAAAAGCGCGATTCGCAATGAGTCGCGCTTTGTCTTTGCTTTGAACTATCAGGTGAGGTAAAAAATGCAGATTAGCTCCGGCTGCGTCTCTCCCTGACTGCGGTAGGCGAGAAAATGATAACCCTCAAGCGTATCTTCAAAATCGCTGCCGGCTTTCTTGAGCTGCATGACCTGCTCTGCCCAATATCGAACGGAGGAGAGCTGCAACTCGTCCTTCGCGTCGCAAGCGGGCAGTAGTTCG
>JAQVML010000286.1 GCA_028703645.1 Eubacteriales bacterium | reverse complement strand
GCGGCGGATCGCGTGGACAGCGACTCCCAGCAGCTCTACTTTCAGGTTACGCGCGCAACGGCGATGCGGACGCACGCGTTTCCGGAGACGGGCGAAGCAAATCTGTTGATTTTCTCCCGCGGCGTCCCGCTGGCGGATTTGGTCGAATATCGCAGGGTCACCTTGCTGCCGGATACGCGCTGGGGACATTGCAACATCAAGTCGCTCAACTTAATTCCCAGTGTGCTTGCCGCGCAGAGCGCGAAGGAGCGCGGTTGCAGCGAAGCGGTGTTTCACAAAGACGGCATCGTCAGCGAGTGCTCCAGCTCAAATCTAATCATGCTCAAAGACGGAGTGTTGCGCACCGCGCCCGCGGACACGCGGATTTTGCCGGGCGTGACGCGCGGGCATTTTCTCATGCTGGCGCGGGAGATCGGCATTCCGGTGGACGAGACTGCATTTACGGTGACAGAGATGGAACAGGCCGATGAGCTGATGATCACCAGCACCAGCGCGCACGGGCTGCCCGTCGGCTGGATCGATGACAAAGCGGTCTGCGGACGGGATCAATCGCTTTTGCGGAAATTGCAAAAAGCGTATCGCGCGTATTTCTGGGATTCGGTGGGAATCGATCGGTAAAAGTATATTAATCAAAGTACGAATAAGCAAAGGCGGCGCCCGAAAGGGCGCCGCACGTGTATCTGATTCGTTTTAGGCTTCCTCATCCGGCGCGACTAGGATCGCGCGGCAGGGCGCACCCTCCGCACCGGAGATCTTTAGCGGAGCGGCATAGAGCGTATAGCGACCATCCGGCACGGAGCGAAGTTCGAGATTTTCCAGCACGGCAACACCGTAGCCAAGCAGCGCAACATGTACGGATAACTCATCCGAATATGATCCGATGGACTGTCGATCGGTGCCGATCAATACACAGCCCTGATTATAGAGATACCCGATGGCGCTCTCGGTGAGCTGCCCCGGTCCGTGCAGCAGGAGGCGCGGGGCAAACGGGCGCTTCATGAAATACATCGCGTCCAGCGGCGTTTTCGGCACCGTGAGCACCACGCAATCGCCCACAAACTGCGTAAGCGGGAGAGATGCGATATCCTTGCCGTTTGTAATAAAGTGCAGCGGCGCGTCCACATGCGTTCCCGCATGCATACTGGTTTCGAGGCGGCTCAGGTTATAACTCTCGCCGTCTTTCATGCGATGCACTGCTTTCAGGCGCGGCGGCTCGTCGCCGGGATAAGGCAGCGCTTTGATCAGGTCTCGTGAAATATCGTAAATCTTCATATAAGGGTATCCTTGTCCGCGGGCCTCTTTGCCCGCTCTGGCCACGTTTTTATGGCAAACTTCATTATACGTTGCATTGCCGTAAAACGCAAAGCGTAATTTTATGCAATCCTTGCGGTGAAAAACAAACTCCCGCCGCGGCGGGAGCTTGTGGAGAAGAGACGTATTGAATTATTCGTTTCGGATGGCCGCGAGCGGCGAGAGCTTCATGGCTCGAATCGCGGGATACATGCCGGCGGCTAAAGCAACGACGATGGAGAACAACACAGCCCCGACCACCAGATAGGCAGGGATGATGCTTCGCATGCCGGAGCTCGCCAGAAATACGTTTAGCAAAGCCGAGATACCAAAGCTCAGTCCCATGCCCAGCGCGCCGCCGAAGAGACCGATGTAGGCTGCTTCCGTGAGGAAGAGGCCCGCGATGTTATCGATGCGGCAGCCCAGCACCTTGATGATGCCGATTTCTTTTGTCCGCTCGAAAATGCTCATCATCATCGTGTTCATAATGCCGATTGCGGCAACGAGGAGCGCAACGCCGCCGATCGCGCCGAGCAGATATTGCACGTTTTGCGTGCTCTTTTCCGCCATCTCGACCGCGTCCTGCAAGCTGTAGGTGCCGTAGCCCATCTCGGTGATCGCGTTCTTGACGGGCTTGACGTCCTCAATATTTGCGCACTTGACCAGCACGGTCTGGTAGCTGCTGGAATCATAATTCGTGAAGTCCTTGTTCGCTTTTGCGAGCTTTTCCAGCTGCGTCGCGTCCATGATGCAATAGTACGAGAAATCGTTATTTCCCGGATCCATGGTGCCAACGACTTTGAGCTTATAGAAGGCACCAAGCGGCTTCGGGTCTTCGTCTGATTGACCAACAGCCGCGTCCATCTGGTACCTGCTGCTGAGGTTTCGATAGTCGAATGTCAGCTGCATGCGGGAATCCGCCGTGATCTTCGGGTTTCCGTTGCGGTCGACCGCCTGCCGATAGTTATCAGAATTATAGAAGTTTTGCAGCGTCCAGGCACCGAGAGCGATTTCATAGATGTTGCCGCCGCCCGAACCGGGGATTTTTCCGTCGGCAAGCGTAATGCCGAACTGCTCCGCCTGCTCTTTGGTAACGCCAAGGATGGAAGCGTCGGTCATGTATCTGCCGCTCTTCAGCATGCCATAGGTCTCGACAAGCGGCATGACACCCTGTACGCCGGCGATCTGTTTAAACTCCGCCATCGCCTTCTTGTCCAGCTTCTTTTGGCGGGAAGACCCGCCGCCGTTTCCGGTGGAAACATAGGACCAGGAGTTGACGCGAATGGTCGTTAAGCTGCCTGTTCCGGCAAAGCTCTCGATGGTCGCCTGCTTGATGCCGATGCCCAGAGACACCATGACCACGATGGACGCTACCCCGATGACCATGCCGAGAACGGTCAGAAACGCTCGCATTTTTCGCCGCCACAGGTTTAAAAACGCTGTGGTCAGCATATCTTTCAAGCTCATTGTTCCTCCAGTTTCGCGCTCACGCGCCGGATGGTGTTACTCTTCTTCCAGGGCACGTTCGCGCTTGTTCTTCGCATGGATGCTGAGGAAGATTAGGCCGGTGACGACGGCCACGCCGCCGAGCAGCCAAAAGACCCAGCCGATGTTCGCGTTCGCGGGTGTGTCGCCCGGGACCGCCGTGGCGCCGTTACCGGAGGAGGCCATGTTGACCGCCGGCTCTTCGTTGACAACCATGTTGAGCGGCAGGAGCGTTTCGGTTGGGTTACCGTTGACGTCTTCATAGGTGACGCGCACCTGTGCGTCGAGCTTACCCGCCATAGTCGGGGTTACGTTCAGGTCTGCGCGCATCGTGCCGCCCGCAGCCACGTTACCGCCGAAGTAGGATTCTTCCAGCGTGAGTCCGTCGCCAACGATGTCCACCATGCAGTTATACAGCTGGGATTTGCCGAGGTTATAGAGCGTGACGCCCATGGAGACGTTTGCGCCAACCCAGGGATCATCATAGACGATCGGGTCGTTGATGCGTACGCGTGCTTTTTGCAGCACCGGCACGCTGACGCTTGCGGTCTCGTCAAAGTCGCTGCGATTCTTCGTGCCCTCGTAGGAAAGCTTGATGGTGAGCAGTTGGGACTTTGCCTCCGCGTCGGGGGCTA
>JAQVML010000285.1 GCA_028703645.1 Eubacteriales bacterium | reverse complement strand
GCGGAAGCGGAGAAGAATCTGCTGGCGAAGATGCAAAAGAACTGATCAAAACGAATGGGATTGATTCGCACAGGTTGCTTTTATTCTATGCTATAATACGAAAATACAAGAATGAAAGCGAAGTAGATGCCGTATGCATATGTCCGATGCACTGATTTCGCCTGCTGTCGGGGTTTCCATGATCGCCGTCAGTGGCGTAGCGCTTGCGTATTCGGTCTTAAAGACCAAACAAATGAATGTGCTGGAAGATCGAACCGTTCCTGTGATGGGCGTGATGAGCGCGTTTGTCTTTGCGGCGCAGATGATCAACTTTACGATTCCCGGTACGGGCAGCAGCGGGCATATCGGCGGCGGGATTCTGCTCGCCGCGCTGCTTGGCGCCTACCCGGGTATGATTTCGATTGCGGCGGTGCTGCTGATACAGTGTCTGTTTTTTGCGGACGGGGGATTGCTCGCGCTGGGGTGTAACATCTTCAACATGGGCGTGTTGTCGTGCCTTGTGGCGTATCCGCTGATCTTTAAACCAATCCTCAAAAGAGGAATCACCAAACCGAAATTGTTGCTTGCCTCCGTGCTGAGCGTGGTGGTTGGTCTCCAGCTTGGCGCGTTCGCGGTTGTGCTGGAAACGCTCGTTTCCGGCATCACATCACTGCCGTTTCGCAGCTTTCTGCTCATGATGCAGCCGATTCACCTCGCAATTGGTCTTGTGGAGGGGATCGTAACGGGCGCGATTCTCGTCTTTGTGTATCAAGCGCGGCCCGAATTGCTCGAAGGCGCCTTGAACCGGACGAAGATGAATCACGTTGTTCCGGTGCGAAAGTTCGTGATTGGCGCGCTGATTGCGACCATTCTTGTTGCGGGCGGGTTGTCGCTTTTAGCCTCCGCAAATCCCGACGGGCTGGAGTGGTCGATCGGCAAGGTGACCGGCAGCGAAGAGCTTTCGGCGAGCGGGCCTGTGTACACAATTGTTGAATGGATTCAATCGAAAACGGCTGTGATGCCGGACTATTCAACGGGAGCTACGTCTTCCGCCGTATCCACCTCCAGCGCGGGACTCCTCGGCGGCGGTATCGTTCTTGCGCTCGCCACAGGAACGGCGTTTGTCATCTCAAAAACAAAGAAGAAACACAAAGACGCCATACCCGACGCGGAGTAAGCCGGGTCAGTACACGCGTGGTGCCGGAATACGGCGCATTTTAGCCACTTCACGTGATAGAGCCGGACGATCGCTTTTCGGCGCAGGAGCAGCATGCAAAAGATTTCCAAAACCATGGACGCGTTTTTCTCGCTGGAAGAGCTGGCGAAAAAGCATACGAGCGTGCATGCGTTGCATCCCGCATCGAAGCTTCTCGTTACGCTGGTGCTCATCGTCTGCGTCATCTCTTCGGGTCGATATGACGTTACGGGTTTGACCGTCTATTTCTTTTATCCGGCGGTGCTGATCGCGCTTGGTGAACTGCCACCGACTGGAATATTGAAAAGGACGCTGCCTGCGCTGCCTTTTGTGCTGTTCGCGGGAATCTCCAATATCATCTTTGAGCGCGCGATTTCGCCTTCTGGCGTTTCTTTTGGGTTACTCTCCTGCCTGGTTCTTTTGGAAAAAGCGCTGTTAACGGTGAGCGCGCTGGTTATTTTGACGGCGACCACGCCGTCCCGGGCGCTTCTCGCGCAATTGCAGCGCGCGCATGTGCCGCGCATCTTTACGACGACGGTCATGCTTTGCTTTCGGTATCTGTCTCTTCTGGTGGAGGAAGCCGGGAACATGGCTCGCGCCTACCATCTGCGCTCCGTCAAACAAAAAGGTTTGGAGATGAAGCATGTCGGCTCGTTCGTAGGTCAACTGCTACTGCGCAGCATCAACCGCGCGGAGCGCGTATACGCGGCGATGCAATGCCGCGGGTTTGACGGAACGTTTCCTGCGGCGAGGAAAACGCGGATGGATATTGCAAGCATCCGGTATGTGGTATTGGTTTCGATTGCTTTGATTGCGATCCGCACAATCGGGTTTTCAGCGGTGGTCGAGTCCATCGGCAAGCTGGTTTAGGAGAATACGATGCCTTTTTTTACTGCGGAACATCTCACCTATCGCTATCCGAACGGGTTGTTGGCGCTGGACGACGTTTCGTTTTCCATGGAATCCGGCGACTGTGTCGGCCTGATCGGCAGCAATGGCGCGGGGAAATCGACCTTGCTTGCGATTTTGTGCGGTCTACTGCTGCCAACTTCCGGCGCGGTCTGCATCGACGGCGTTTCGCTGAACAAAGCGAATCTTGCGCTGATTCGCAATATGATCGGCATGGTGTTTCAAAACCCGGATGATCAGCTTTTTATGCCGACTGTTCTGGAAGACGTCGCCTTCGGCCTGCAAAACCGCGGGTATCAGCCGGAGCAGATCGAGCAAAAGGCGCTTCAGACCCTGCAACACCTGAACATATCGCATCTCGCGGAGCGTGCGCCCTATCAGCTCTCCGGCGGAGAGAAGCGGAGCGCAGCCATTGCGACGGTGCTTTCCATGGACCCGCATATGCTGCTTTTTGACGAGCCGACCGCGTTTCTTGACCCGCGCAGCAAGCGCAATTTGATCCATCTGTTGCGCTCCATGACGGCGGCGCGGTTGGTTGCGACGCACGATAGCGACCTAGTCTCACGCGCATGTAACCGCGTGCTGGTGTTGCATAAAGGGAAACTGCTTGCCAATGATGTTCCGGCGTGCGTGCTTTCCGACGTCGCGCTGATGGAACAAGCAGAGCTGTAATCAAAGGGAGGACGAGGGGATGCATAACGGCGTTGACCATAGCGGCGGTGCGCACCAGACGCAGGAACACGCGAACGAACCCATGCATGCGCATCTACATACGCACACAGGTGAGCACGCGCATCAGCACGAGGGACTCAGCCCTGAAACGGTGCATACCCATGAGCACATACACACGCATGAACATGACCACGCGAGCGATCAAGCGCAGCCGCTCGATCCGGACTCCTGCGCGAATCGCGCGGAGGTTGTTGCCATGCTCACCGACACACTGCAACACAATCATCATCACAACGAGGAGTTGCTCTGGATGCAGAAGCAACTGCGTGCATTGGGGCTTGATGCAGAGGCGGAGCAGCTCGATATTGCGATCTCCGATTTCTCGGTTGGCAACGCGCGACTCGCGGAACTACTCAAATCGTTGGAATAATGAGCAGCGTATTTGCGCTTCGATAGTAGTGGAGCATGGAGTTTGATGACGCGGCTTCGAGCCCCTTTGAACGAACGCAAAAACAAAGAGCCCATCGGATGATGGACTCTTGTTTTGGTGGGGATGGAGGGGCTCGAACCCACGACCTCTTCGATGTGAACGAAGCGCTCTGACCAACTGGGCTACATCCCCGCGCAAAAGATATTTTATCGTATCGGGGTCAAAATG
>JAQVML010000284.1 GCA_028703645.1 Eubacteriales bacterium | reverse complement strand
GCTCCCCTCGCGGGAGCGTGGATTGAAATCCGAAAAAGCTTGTAGAACCGTGCATCCTCGCCGTCGCTCCCCTCGCGGGAGCGTGGATTGAAATATTGGGCTGACTGGAACGGCCGTCGGTATCGACGTCGCTCCCCTCGCGGGAGCGTGGATTGAAATTAGCCGGTAGACTCTGATACGCCTATATCGGAGCGTCGCTCCCCTCGCGGGAGCGTGGATTGAAATATAACAAGGCGTTCGACGAGTATGCTAGGCTTGCGTGTCGCTCCCCTCGCGGGAGCGTGGATTGAAATACGATGCGAGCAGGACTTGCGCCGGAATTTTTTCAACGCATCTGTCTCACGGTGCGTTGATTCTGCGCTGAATATGCTTCTGTGTTATGATGAATCGGGTACCCACTGTTTCTTCACGAATTCCTCCTGAAAAACTCGCGTTTTCAAAGAACATTGTTCGAAAGGATAAAGCACGATGAAGTATTACATGTTGGAAGGAACATTTTCGGAACAGCTTCCGGATCAAGCGGAGCTGCAAAAAGCAATCGACGCGCATCTCGCCTATTTAACGCTTGGATTTCGCGATGGTTCCGTTCTCCTGTCGGGACCAAAGGTTGGAGCATACGGCGGCATCATCGTTGTAAAAAACGATGATATCGAGCGTTTTTGCCGCGAAGACCCGCTGGTCAAAGCAGGCATTCAGATCTATCGGGTCACGGAGTTCTCGCTCTACGATGCGCAGGCTGCTCTAAAGCCCTGGTTTCGCGAGCCGTAACCATCCGCGTGCTGGCTCCACGCTGTCAAAACAACCGCAGGCGCGCTTGCCGCGCGACACCCCCATTTTAGCCGATCAGGTGCAGGAGGCATAATCCTTTTCACGTCACCTCGCCGATACATGCGATATCTCTTTTGTAATGTCTAGCCGACTCAACTGCTCAAAAAACTTCCGGGTCACTGCGCCATTGCATGCGCTATCTCTGTTGAATAGTATTATTTGACATCGCTCGTCCCGCATAATATTCTATAGATAGACCTATCTTTGGCATACGTCCGCTCGGAGGTCCATCCATGATCAAAAAAATACTCGTACAAGACAGCAAACCGTTTCTCCTGTCTTTACTTTTTGTTTTTCTCGCAACGTCGTTGCTCTTTTTTCTTGCAACAGTACTGATTCAGGTGGAATCCAATCGCGTGAAACGGATGGAAATTGATATCTCTGAACGCGGCCTGATTGCTTCCGAAGAATATTTTGTGAACTATAAGATCAACCGCCTGACTTCCGATCTTCAATTTATCAACGACACAATGGTGCTAAACGGTTCGCTAGACGATAGTTGGAGCCATATTGCAGCGCTTTGGTGCGCCTATTCCAACAGCAGAAAAGTGTATGATCAAATTCGCTTTCTCAATTCCCAAGGCGATGAAATGATTCGAGTGGACTATTCGGAAGATGGCGCATTCGCTCTACCCAAAGAGAAACTCCAAAACAAAAAAGATCGATACTATTTCCAGAAAACGATCGAAATGGACATGGGCCAAACCTATATTTCGCCACTGGATCTCAACGTTGAAAACGACGCAATCGAGTTGCCGATCAATCCGGTCATTCGCTTTGCGCAGCCGTATTTTGATCAAAACGGTGTCAAGCAAGGCATCGTCGTACTGAATTATTCCGCATCGGATATATTATCGCAAATCAAATCCATCGCAACGAGCAGCTTCGGTGAAGTTTATTTGCTGAATAACGACAGTTTTTGGCTCTATCACTCAAAAGCTTCTTATAAAGAATGGGCTTTCGCATACAATCCGAACTCAACGGTGAAGTTTTCTGATTACTATGCCAAAGAATGGGGTATGATCTCATCGGGTGGTTCCGGAACATTGACAACCGAGAACGGATACTTCAACTATACAACGATCACGTTTGATTCGGTTCCCGCCTCCGCCCCCTCCGGTATTGACGCGTTCTGCAACATTGGAAATTGGTACATCGTTTCCTTCATCCCCAGCGGTATTGACGCGGAAACGTATCCTTCCAGTGATTTTGGCAGTCTCGCGCTCGCAGCCTTTCATCAGTATGCGATCTTCTATCTCACCATATTGCTGTTCTCCCTGGTTCTGGCCGGTTTTATCACCAGCAGTCGCATGAAGAGCCGTCAGGTGAAGTTTTTCTCCGAGTACGACGTGATGACCGGCGCATATAACCGCCACTCGGGCATCGATAAGCTTGCTGATCTTTATAAGTCGCTTTCAAAGAATAACTGCAGCATGAGCATCTGTTTTATCGACGTCAACGGCCTCAAGCAGGTCAACGATACACTTGGGCACGAAGCGGGAGACGCGCTGATCATCACGGTTGCAAAGACAATTCGTACGCATATTCGAGACAACGACTTCTTGATTCGGCTGGGCGGCGACGAGTTTTTAATCGTGTTCCTGGGAATTGACGAGGAGCAAGCCGAGAACGCCTGGAATCGGATCGTTGCCGAGTTTGAGACCATCAACAGCACCGAACAGCGAAAGTATCTCATCAGCGTCAGTCACGGCATCGAGATGCTGAATTGCACGCTCAATCAAATGCTGGATAACGTGCTGAATCAAGCGGACGTTAAAATGTATGAAGAGAAACGACGGATCAAGAGCAATGTCCACATCATCCGCGAGTAGCGGCGGCTTGTGCCGTGTGCGCCGCGCGGCGTTTCTTATCGTCTCCGCATACTTTCTCTTATTCGCCTTTACAGGCTGCTCCAACGCGGCAGATGCTCCATCCCCGGCAAGCCTCGCCACCCCGACGGCGCAAAGCGCTGTTTCGCGCTTTACGCTCGAAAGCCCCGCGATGGACGCAACCGTGCCTTTCCTCGTCTATCTGCCAAGCGGCTATACGCCCGCGCAGAAATACCCCGTATGGTACGCGATGCACGGCTACAGCGCAACCGAGAAATGGTGGCTCAGCGATGGCCACGTGGGCGAACGCGCAGATGCGCTGATCGCCAGCGGTGACCTTGCGCCGATGATACTGGTGTTTCCCATGACGCGCTATGACGACGCGAAGACCATCGAGGCGGACATGGAGGACGGTGTTCGCGGGCCGAGCCGGATGGAGCGCTTTCTCTGCGATGAGCTGATTCCCTATATCGACGCGCACTATCGCACAATCGCCGCACCGGAGGGCCGCTTCATCGGCGGTTTCTCCATGGGTGGACTCTTCGCGCTACAAATCGGGCTGCATCGGCCCGATTTATTCACGAAAGTTGGCGCATATAGCCCCGCGTTGACCTATCGCGACTTCTCCGGCGATCACTTTAAGCGCTGGCTTTCGAGTGATCCTGCCGATGCGTCCTCGCTCTCCGGCTACGCCAAGGCGCACGATCTCGACAAACTCTCGATCTATCTCGACTGCGGTGCCGAGAGCGATCCCTTCTC
>JAQVML010000283.1 GCA_028703645.1 Eubacteriales bacterium | reverse complement strand
CAGCCCCGTGCGGGAGACATAGGCCTGCTCCGCCGTGGTGTTGATCGCGCGATACGAGCGCGCCCCTACGATGACCACGACTAAGCTCAAGAGCGCAAACGCAGCCAGCAGCGCAAAGATGAATATTCCGCGCAGGTCGCCGCGCTTTTGCGCATTCAGCCGCGCGCTCACGAGCCGCCCCCCGCGCGCAAAACCTGCACGCTCGGCATCACGTTTGCCGCGATAACGTCATAGACCACAACATAGCGACTTTCATCCACGTGAACGCCATAGTTATCATAAATATAGGTAAGGCTCGGCGGATACTTTCCTTCCACCGCATAGCAGGTAACAATCGCGCGCTGAAGCGCGGAGGCAACCACCTCCGTCTCGCGCGCGTCGTTTCGCTGAGACGTGGAAAAAAGAGCGCTCAGAAAGAGAATGACAAGCAGGGAAAACACCGCAAGAGCGAACACCAATCCACGGTTTTGCCCGCGCGGTCTCTCATAGAGATGCATGCCGATTTCTCCTTCCGCTTTCATTATCCTACCAGTCTATCGACGATTGTATCGCTGCTTTGTAATAAAATGCCTGTTTTCTGTTGCCAACGGCAAAAATTACCGTATTCGCTGCAAATGTTGCGTCGAGCGATCTCATCCGTGATCGCACAACATCGATTCAAAATCTGCCCTCAGCCGACCGCCGAAAGAACGGAGAGCAACGGCAGCATGACGGAGAGTAAGATTCCGCCGATGACGATGGAGAGTATCGCGACCAACGTCGGCTCGATCATGGCGATTACGTTGTGAATCGCATCATCCGCCTCATTCATATAGATTCCGCTGAGTTTTTCCATCACGGCGTCCAGCTTGCCCGCCGCCGTTCCAAAGCGAATCATCTTTTCGTGCATGGGTTCGAATAAACCGCTCTTTTCCACGGCCTGCGCAAAGCTTCCGCCCTTAAGCAGCTCCTGCTGTGCCAGCTCCGCCTGTCGCCTGTGTTTTTCGTCTGTCACTACGGACGGGGCGAGCCGCATCGCATCCTCTACCGGATAGCCCGCGCTCAACATCATAGACAGTGCGGAGGCATAGCGCGCGGTCGAAAGCCGCGCGTTCACGCGGCGCACGGCGGGAATCACGCCCGAAAGCAGCGCGAGCACGGACTTGCGCCGACTGGTGCGCAGTAAAATTCCAACGACGAGCAGCAAGACCGCAAACACGCCGACCAAAATCAACATTCCTTTTCCAACGCCTACGCCGATGCGCATCGCAGCCGTGGCAGAGCTGGTTGCAGCAAGGCCGAGGCTATCGAACACGCGCTGAAAAACGGGAAGCACGCTGATCACTAGAATCGCGATCACCACCGCAAGCATCATCACCAGCACGCTCGGATACAGAATTGCACTTTTAACCGAGGACTTAATCTGCGCTTCCCACTGATAATAGTTGGCAAGCGACGCCATCACCTCGTCCAGCTTTCCGGAGCGTTCGCCGATGCGCGCCATCGCAAGTAAATATTCCGGAAAAATCCCCGCTTCCTCCAGCGCCTGCGAAAACGCACCCCTGCGCTCCAAGGCCACACGCATTTCTTCAAAGCGCGAGCCATAGCGGCTGCCCGCATAGCTGCGCGCAAGGGTCTCCATGCCGTCGCCCAGCGGAATGCCCGCCTTGAGCACCATGGCGATCTGTTCGCAAAAAAGCGCGGTCTCGTCCGGCGGTAGCGTCTTTTGCATCGTTTTCTCCTGCATCGCGGTTCCCTTTCTGGTGGTTGAGCGCCTGCCATCCTATCCGCAGGCAATGTAAACGTTTCTATTTCAAATCAATAAATGCGTTCCGTGATATAGTCTCGCTCTTTGTGTCCGGTTCCGTCCAGCGTCGGGTCCATCCAAGTCCATGTTCCGTCGAGATAAACGCTGTTCCAGGCGTGGTAGAGATTCTCCGGCGTCACGGTACCGATGAGCACCTTTACGGGGATTCCTTCCGAGCGGAGCATGACCGCAAGCAGCGCCGCATAGTCAAAACAGATTCCGCTTCCGCTCTCCAGCGCATCGTCCGCATTCGGCAAATAGCCGTTTTCGACCGTGTTTGCTTTTTGTGTGTCATAGGTCATGTGCGAGACCACATATTCGTAAAACCGATCCGCAATCGCCTTGTGGCTTGTTAGCCCCTGTGCGAGCTCACGCGCTTTTTGAACGGTCTTGGTATCTGCATCATACCACACATATTGATTGGGATATAGAAACGGCAGCGTCTGGTCGGCTAACGCGATTTGTAATTCTACGCCGTAGCGTACCGCGTAAAGATCGCTCTCCGCCTGCTCCATCACACGAACGGTATAGGTTCCATCCCCCATTTGAAGCGGAAACACGCTGTACGCTTCGCCATCCGGCAGGTCATAATAGTAGGTTTGTAGCGGCGTTGATATCCGCGCCTTGAGTCGCTTTTCGCCCGGTTCACAGCGGATCATCACATAGCCCTGATCGGTATGCGAGGCGTCGATGGTAACGCCATCCTCCGCATAGACCACGGTTCCGGAGGCTTGCGGCAGTAACAACGGGGGTTCCTCGGCTTGCTGCTGTGTTTGCGCGCTTGAAGAGCCGGTTTCTGCCATGTCCGGCGGCGCGGACTGGCTCGCCGCACAGGCCGATAGGCAAAAGAAGCCGAATACAAGCAGCCACACAAACTCTTTTTGCAGCCGTTCGGCCACCGACCCTCGTTTCATGAGCTGATTATACAGCTATAAATCACGCGAATGCAACAAATTGTTACTTGGACACGGGGATGCTTTTCCGTATTTTCCCGTTTCGCGGCGATCACATGTTACATGCATTTGCCTGATCCATGCAACTCGCGCGATTGTTAGAAATAAACCAATGAAAGCAACATCTCGTCCGTGGCCATATTTTTCGTGTCACGAAACTTGTTTCGTAGATGCGTTCGGGTGCATCCACACGATGCATACAAAAGAAGTCCGGCGCCCCTTTGCGGGACGCCGGATGTGCGCAAGCGTATTTGGTTTTCGTATTCGTTACTCCGCTTTCAGCGAGTCATCCATCTTCTCGACTTCCGGCTCTTTTTCTTTCTTTGCGCCGAATAGGACGAGCACCAATTGGACCAACGCGATGATGACCATGACGAGCGTCCAACGATCCGTAAAGACCATCGGATTACGCATGTTCTCCGTCAGGATAAACACGATGATGGCCCCGATGCCCGGCAACAGCGTGAGAACGCGTGTGAATCCGTGCTTCTCCGTCTCGCGAACGACCACGCCATCCTCCTCTTCCTTCTTCTTACCGATCAGGCCGATCAGCATCAAAATCGATGCAAGTGCGGTCACAATCGTCAGAATCAGGTTCAGCAGCGCCCACACAGGCCCACCGGCAAGCGGTGTTGGTGAATCCGGAATGATTTCCGGATCATTCGGTTCCACGTTCTTGCCTTCCAGCGTCATCGTG
>JAQVML010000282.1 GCA_028703645.1 Eubacteriales bacterium | reverse complement strand
TATACGGGCAAAGTGGTCAACCGCTTTTTACACCTGCACCAGTCGACGGAAGACCTCGTCAAAAAAGTCAAGATGCAGCGTCTGCTGGGCCAAAAGACAGCCTCCTGCTTCCAGCGCTGCGTGGGGATGGACGCGTTTAACGCGGTGTTCTCCACCACCTATGAGACCGACAAGAAATACGGCACGCACTATCACGAAAACTTTAAGAAATTTTTAATCGAGTGCCAGGAAAAAGACCTGACCATCGACGGCGCCATGACCGACCCCAAGGGTGACCGCGCGCTCTCGCCGAGCCAGCAGGAAGACCCCGATCTATATCTGCGCGTGGTCGAGCGCAGGCCGGACGGCATCGTCGTGCGCGGCGCAAAAGCGCACCAGACCGGCATGCTCAACTCCCACGAGGTGATTGTGATGCCGACCATCGCCATGCGACCCGAGGACAAGGACTACGCGGTCTCCTTCGCGGTTCCGCTGGATGCGCCGGGGCTTTTCATGATCATCGGCCGTCAGAGCTGCGACACGCGTAAGCGCGAGGGCGGCACGATGGATGTCGGCAATTCCGAATTTGGCGGGGTCGAGGCGCTGACCGTGTTCGACAACGTGTTTGTGCCGAACGAGCGGATTTTCCTCAACGGCGAAACGGAGTTTGCGGGCATGTTGGTGGAGCGCTTTGCGGGCTATCACCGCCAGAGCTACGGCGGCTGCAAGGTAGGAGTTGGCGACGTGCTCATCGGAGCTGCGGCCCTCGCCGCGGACTACAACGGCGCGGCAAAGGCCAGCCATATCAAGGACAAGCTCATCGAGATGACGCATTTGAACGAGACGCTCTATTGCTGCGGGATCGCCTGCTCGGCGGAAGGCACACCGACAGAGGCCGGCAACTACATTATCGACCTGCTGCTCGCGAACGTTTGCAAACAGAATGTCACGCGATTCCCGTATGAAATCGTGCGCCTTGCGGAGGATATTGCGGGCGGGCTCATGGTGACCGCGCCTTCCGAGGCGGACCTGCGGGATGAAACGCTTGGGCCATATGTGAAGAAATATCTCAAGGGTGTTGCGGCGGTCTCCACCGAAAACCGCCTTCGCATTCTGCGCTTGATCGAAAACATGTCGCTCGGCACCGCGGCGGTGGGTTACCGCACCGAGTCGCTGCACGGCGCGGGTTCCCCGCAGGCACAGCGCATCATGATTGCGCGCCAGAGCAACCTGCCGCACAAGAAGGAGCTTGCCAAGGCGATTGCGCACATTATGGAGTAAACAAACGACAGTAGAGATAAAACGATGAACCGTGAAGCGCACGAGACCCGCGAAGGAGGATCGATATGGAATCAAAGGACGCGAGCATGCGTGCCATTCAGCAAGTGATTGAGGAGCGAATCCGCCCGCAACTGTTGCTGCACAACGGGGATATCGAAATCTTGGATTGGTCGGACGGCGTCCTGCGCTTTCGCCTGACGGGGCAGTGCGCGGGATGCCCCTCCGCCGATCTCACGACGGAAGAGCTGGTGCAAGCCGAGTTGACCGCTGCTGTTCCGGCGGTGAAGAGAGTCGTCCTCGTGCGCGAAGTGGCGCAGAGTTTGCTGGAACAAGCCTATGCGATCCTGCGCCATGAAACGTGAGCCGCCGCGCATCGGAATTCGATACTGCGGCGGGTGTAATCCCAGATATGACCGTGTCGGTTTTGTCCGCCACATTGTAAAACAGTATCCGCTTCTTTGCTTCGAGAACGTAAAAGAGGACGTTTCCTACGAGGTTGTGATTGTTGTATGCGGCTGCGGCGCAAGTTGCGCCAAACGCACGGGATATCGGAGCAAACGGGACGCGATCGTCATACGAAGCGAAGCAAATATGGCACAGTTAATACAGGTAATCGATCAAGTGAACACACAGTATCAGGAGGAAACCATGGACTGGAAGGCCATCTATCAATCTCGCTGCACCACACTAGATGAGGCGGTGACGCACATTCATTCCGGAGACCGCGTGGTGGTTGACCACGCCTGCGGAGAGCCTTCTGCGCTGCTTGCGGCAATGACGCAAAACGCGGAGGCGTATACGGATGTGGAGATCGTACACATGGTGGCGATGGGAAAGGCGCTGTATGCCCAGCCGGGTATGGAGCGGCATTTTCGGCACAACTCCATCTTTGTCGGCGCGGCGACGCGGGACGCGATCGCTTCCGGCAGAGGAGATTTTACACCGTGCTATTTTTCCGAAATACCGAAGCTCTTTACGACGACGCTGCCCGTGGACGTGGCGCTGATCATGGTCAGTTTGCCGGATGAAGACGGGAACTTCTCGCTCGGCGTCTCGGTGGACTACACGATGGCAGCCGTGAAAAACGCAAAGCTCGTCATTGCGCAGGTCAACGACCAAATGCCGTTTACGCTGGGCAATTCGCTCGTGACGGTGGACGACATCGACATCTTCGTTCCCTATTCCGACACCGTGATCGAGCTGTCCCCGCCGAAGATCGGCGAGGTGGAGGAAGCGATTGGCAGGAACTGCGCAAGCCTTGTGCAGGACGGGGACACCCTCCAGCTTGGCATTGGCGGAATTCCCGACGCGGTGCTGCTGTTTTTAAGACACAAGAAAGATTTGGGCATTCATTCTGAGATGTTCTCGGACGGCGTGGTCGAGTTGGTCAAGGAGGGCGTGATCACAAACGCGAAAAAGACGCTTCATCCGGGCAAGTTTATCGCAACGTTTCTGATGGGAACACGCGCGCTCTATGACTTTGCAGACCACAATCCGGACGTGGAGATGCATCCCGTCGAATACGTCAACCACCCGGCGGTGATCGCACTCAACGACAACATGGTGTCCATCAACTCCTGCACACAGGTGGATTTGATGGGACAGGTTGCGGCGGAGATGATCGGCTACAAGCAGATCTCCGGCGTCGGCGGTCAGGTGGACTTTGTGCGCGGCGCGGCGCTGAGCAAAAACGGGCGCTCGATCATCGCCATGCCGTCCACCGCGGCAAAGGGAACGGTCTCCCGCATTGTCGCTCTGCTGGACGAGGGCGCGGCTGTGACCACCTCGCGAAACGACGTGGACTATGTGGTGACGGAGTTTGGGGTTGCGCATCTGCGCGGTAAGACGCTGCGCGAGCGGGCGCGGAGCCTGATTTCCATTGCGCACCCGGATTTTCAGGCATCGCTGAAACAGGAGTTTGAGAAGCGCTTTCACTGCGCGTTTTGATTCGAGCGCGTTAAGCGCCGCAAAAAGGAGAAAAAATGAAAGAGATTGTACTCGCGGGCGCCGTCCGCACGCCAATCGGCAAGATGGGCGGCGCGCTTTCAACCGTCAGCGCGGCGGAACTCGGCGCAATCGTGATCAAAGAAGCGCTTAAGCGCAGCGGCGTTGCGGCGTCTCAGGTGGACGAGGTATTGATGGGTTGCGTGCTACAGGCGGCGCAGGGGCAAAACGTGG
>JAQVML010000281.1 GCA_028703645.1 Eubacteriales bacterium | reverse complement strand
GGGCAAAATCATACGCGATCGGGTACGCGGGATGATCCGCACTCGTCGCCTCAAAATGTACGTTGCCGGAGGTTCGTTTTAGATTGACTACAGTGGTTTCCATTGGTATCTCCTGATCCATAGATTGCATTCTATCAAATGCGTTGCTTACAGTGTATAGCGATTCAATAAATAGTCAATTACTGATTCCATAAAATACAACAATAAACAAGAGAATCCGTATCTAAGCGAAGAGGGTTGCCGACTAAAATGCAGTCGCCAGTACCGCCGCCGACCACTGGATCAGTCGATCAAAATAAAAATCTGGATTTGTGCGCACTTGTTCGGCATGCATCGGCCAGTTCATGCTTAGAGAAAGAATTTCTCGCTCCTCGCCGTTAAGCTTTGGAAGCAGGTCTCTTTTGGTGTGGATATAATCGCCGGTGTTTCGATAATACACGATTTGCAGCAGGAAAAACGCTGCTTTATACAGCCCCTTGAGCGCTTCCGCCGGATCGGAATCGTGAATGGCGGCATGGCAGACCGCGTGGTAGAGGTTGCAGGCGCTGATCTTCGCGCTTCTCGCGATATCCATTTGATCAATCGGCGGCAGTAGCTCGTGTAAGCTGCCATAATATGCGTGCGTATCCTGCTCGAACTGGAACAGCTCATGTGTTGCCCAGTTGTAAAGCTCCTGCCGACCGGAGATAAAGCCGCATGCTTTCTCACTCTCGGGCATTGATTGAAGGAGCGCGCGGTACAAAGCGATATCACGCATAGAGAGCGTCTCCAATATCACGACGGCGTCGATATCGCTCTCTTCATGTGCTTCGTTTCGTTGATAGCTGCCTTGAAGGCCGACAAACAGGAGCTGATCGGCAAACTGTTCGGTTAACTTTCTCGTGAGCTCGTTCATCCATAAATCGATCTGTATCACGTGTTCACACCTTTCAATTTTCTTTCAAGCAAGCCGAACTGCGGGCTTTCGAAAATATGTTTGAGCAGGCAGAGGCAAAATGCGCGTCTTTGCAGTCCAGCGTAAAGGCGCTCATCTTGATCTTCAATGCGCCTTTCACTACAAACACACTCCAATCCGAAAATCATCCATATTGTAACACGGAAATCTTTCCATGCTACGGGAAAGAAGAATATTGATACTTCTCGGTGTAATCACTCACACAACAAGAAATCATCTATCGACATGAAATGATAACAAAAAGATAACAAGAATCGTGTTTTGCGCACTTCACGAAAGAACCTGGGGTTAGTACAATGGATTCAAGTGGGAATCCAAATGAGATGATCGTGAGCAAGGAGACAGCGTAATGGCAAAGAATCGGGTGTTGGTCGTGGAAGATGATAGCAGCATCGCCGAGAGCATCGGCCTCAATTTGGAGCTATCCGACTATGAATATCTGATTCTGGACGATGGTTTGGATGTTGTGGAGCATTTGAAAAGCGACCATTCTTTCGATTTGGCGCTTCTGGATATCATGCTGCCGGGGTTGGATGGCTTTGCGCTCATGGAGGTCATGCAGCAATACAATATTCCCGCACTGTATCTTTCCGCTAAGGACGACGAGCAGTCCCGCGTCAAAGGCCTTCGAAACGGGGCCGAGGACTACATCGTTAAGCCGTTTTCCATGCTGGAATTGCTGGTTCGCATGGAAAAGATATTGGATCGAAATGGAAAACTGAACAAGATTCTGCGCTATCGGGATATCACCGTAGACACGGAGAAACACACGGTTTTACAAAGCGGAGCTCCCGTCTCGTTGCAGCCGCTGGAATTTGACCTGCTGGTAAAGCTGATCAAGTTTAAAAACTGTACGCTGCCGCGGGAACGTCTGCTCAACGAGATTTGGGGAATCGACTTTGTGGGCGGAACGCGCACGGTGGATATCCATATTGCGCATTTGCGCAGAAAACTGGGGCTAAACAGAGAGATACAGTCTGTGACCAAGGTTGGTTATCGGTTGGAGGATTGCAGATGAAACTACGAACGAAGCTGACCATGTTCTCAATTTTGATTATCGTCCTCGCCGTTGTGATTTGCTGTGCGTTGATTTTGTCCTATGTTCGAAACAACGAATTGAGCGACGTCACGCAGACGGGGATAGCGGACTTTCAGAGCTTTTCTACTGCGTTTCAAAATAAGGCTGGAACCGAAGTACCCAAAGAAGCGATCGTTCGGCGAAGCTTTCTGATCGGTGCGCTGCGATCCGTTGACGGGTTTGAGGCGTTTTCGCTCCGGCAGGGAGATCAGTACATCAGCAACAACACGGGGTTTGATATCGAGCGTTTTTTTGCGGACAACGAATCCGGCTCCACAGAAGAGGAAACAAGCGTAGCACACAAAATCCTGCGGGTTGCCGGTCAGGATTATTTTCTTGCGCACGCGGTCATCTTTCTCGGATCGGAGCGATACGATCTTTCGTTTGCGCGCAATATCTCGGCTGTTACGGACGAAATCGTCGCGCTGGCGATGACTTGCGCCGTGGTGGGGCTCATCATCACCGTGCTTGCTGCGGTTGCCATGTGGGCGCTGGTCTATCGCTCCATGCGCCCGGTAAACCGGCTGAGATCGGGCGCGGCGGAGCTGGCGCGGGGAAATTATCAAAGCCGAATCGAGATTCCGGGCAAAAACGAGCTTTCGGAACTCGCCGCGGATTTTAACGCGATGGCGGACGCGGTCGAGGCAAACGTAGACATGCTGCATGAAAAGACCGAACGGCAGCAGGCGTTTATCAACGATCTTTCGCATGAGATGAAAACGCCGATCACTTCGATTTTGCTCAGTGCGGAGACGCTGCTTGGCAGGAGCGTATCACAAGAGACGCTGAATCGCTCGCTGAGTCGTATCTATGATCAGGGCAAGTGGCTCGAACTCCTCTCGCAAAAGCTGATGACGCTGGTGATGCTGCAAGGCAAACTCGACCTTCGGCAGGAACACATCTGCGACCTGTTTGCGGCAGTCAAGGAGACGACCATAGACACGCTGACAGAGCAGGGGATGTCGCTAGAAACGCACTGCGGCGCGGAAATAGAGTGGATGGACTTTGTCTTGATGCGCTCGGCGCTCGTCAACCTCGTGATGAACGCAAGGGCTGCGAGTTCCGCCGGGGAGATGATTGAGCTGCGTGCGCACGAGCGGGTGATCGAGGTAATTGACCATGGCGCGGGGATTGCGCCGGAAGAGATCGCGCGCATCACGGAGCCTTTTTATCGCGTCGATCGCTCGCGCAGTAAAAAGCACGGTGGCGCTGGCCTGGGGCTCGCGCTCGTGAAGCGAATTGTGGAAGCGCACGAGGCAACGCTCACAATCGAGAGCGTCGTATCGCAGGGAACGAGAGTTTTGATTGCGTTTCGCCAACCAGATTGCGAATGATAACAATTTGGTTACCGTTTCGAAACAACTTTCTGGCAGAAAGATGAAAAAATACCCGTATCAACGAAAGGGGA
>JAQVML010000280.1 GCA_028703645.1 Eubacteriales bacterium | reverse complement strand
CATGATCGTTGCAGGACTTGGCTGGTGGTCTCCGCTGATTGCCTTAGCGGTGAGTTTGCTGGATCTGCTGCCCGTCATCGGCTCCGGCATCGTGTTCGTGCCCTGGGCAATCATCGCCCTCATCGCAAAGAACCCGCATATGGCGATTGTGGTCGGGGCAACGTACATCGCGATGGTCGTGTTGCGGATGATACTTGATCCGATCATTACGGGCAAGAGCGTGGGGCTCTCTCCGTGGATTACGCTGCTGGCGTCCGTTGGCGGCCTAATCCTCTTCGGCGGAGCGGGCATGATATTGGGGCCAGTGATCGCGGCGATAGCAAACGTGCTCTTTCGCGTGTTTTTCAAGAAGAAGTCGAAGGCGCAGAGTTCGGCGCAGGTCTCCTCTTCGCAGGACGAACAATAGCATGAATCACACGCGGGAAACGCGTGACAAGAAAATAACAGTAAAAACAAGGGGGATAACAATATGCTGCATTTTTTGGGATGGATGATCATTGGCGCGCTCATCGGCTGGGTCGCGAGCAAGGTGATGCACGGAAAAGGCGGCTTGCTCCGCAACATCATCGTCGGCATCGCGGGCAGCGTGGTCGGCGGCTGGCTTGCGCAGTATGCGGGGATCGGCTCCGGAAACGTCTGGTCGATCGGCGGCTTCTTCATCGCGGTCGGCGGCGCGTGTCTGCTGATTTTGATCAGCCGCTTGATTGTCGGTAAAAAATAAGAAAAGAATCGCGGACGAGTCGGCAATTTGCCGTTTCGCTTTCGCGCGAAAGATTCGTGAAAAAACGAGCTGTCGAATTTGACAGCTCGCTTTTTCTATATATGTATCTGTCATGAAATTATGTTTCTTTGCGCTGATCTCGCAGCATGCCGCACTTATTCTCCGGCAGATACGCAAAGCGATGCTTGTGATACAACCGGTCGGCGGGACGGTTTGCGATGAGCAGGATATAGCTATCCTCGTGCGCGTGTTCGTCAAAATAGCGATCGATTTCCTGCATCACCTGCTCGCCATAGCCCTTGCGCTGGTAGTTTGCGTCCACCATGATATCGCTCACGACATACGTGATGCCGCCGTCGCCAACGACTCTGCCGAAGGCGATCAGCGTGTCGCCATCATAAATAGATACGGTAAAGAGCGAGTTTTTCAGCGCGATTTTGCTTCGCTTCCAATCTTTTTCACCCATGCCGGAGCGGAGCCGGAGGCTGAGATAATCTTCCGGCGCGGGGGATTCAAACGTTTGCCGTATGCTCAACTGGATGGATTCCTTTCGCTCTGGTTTGATGTGTTCGTGCGTTATTGCACGATCGAGTGGACGGAGATATAGAATTCTTCCTGACTGGGTTGGTGCTTTTTCTCCATCGGCTCAAGCGTGCCGTCATAACGCTCCGCAGCGGCTTCGTCCAGCTCGTCAAACACGGCGCTCTGACGATACACCCAATGTCTGCCGTCCAACACATCCGGCTTGAGCTCCTTGACCATCATGGCGGAAGGGTAGACACCGCTGGCGAGCGAGATGTTGCGCTTCTTGCAGCTGACGAATCCGCGGCTGACGTAGTTATTGGGGTTGCCGAAAATCACGATCACGTCGTAGCCGAGCTCAACCGCCCGCGCAAAGGAGTACTCCATGAGTTTCTTGCCGTAGCCCATCCGCTGGTATTTCGGCGCGATGCAGACAGGGCCGAATGTGAGAATGCTTTTCTCCTCGCCCGTGTCGTCGATGAGCTTCGTCTTGGTGTACATGATGTTTCCGATAATCTTGCCGTCTAACTCCAGAACCAGATCCAGTTCCGGTACAAAGTCCGGATGCGGGCGCATCATGCGAACGAGATAATGCTCGTTGCAGCCCGGAACATAAAGATTATAGAACGCGACTCGGGTCATTTTCTCGACCGTGTCGTAATCGGCCTGGGTTTCTTTTCGAATCGTGATATTTTGGTTCATTTTTAGCCTCCAATGATGGATTGCAAGTCAGTCGATGCATTGTTTAAAAACATCAAAACGAAGGTCGTTTGCAACCATCATTATAACAGAGCGAGGCGAGGAATCCTATCGAAAAACATTGCGCGAATTCTATTACTACGCGCGAAGATGGAATACGCCTATTCGCGCGGTTTGTGCACTTGCGCGGACGATTGAATCCGCAGGAACACGGCTAACAGCAGCATGGGACTGGCAAGCGAGAAACTCTTTAGGATGGATTCAGCGACAGGTGCATGATTTTGCAGCACCAGCGAGAAGAGAACGGGACAAAACACGCAGAACGAGGCAACGTATAAAATCACCCGCAATGAAATCGCTTCGTCGAGCTTTTTCCGCATAATGGTGATAATCAGCAGCACCGTCGCCAACGCAAACAGGAGAATGCAGACAAAATCGATGCGGGCCATCAGCTCAAAGCCGTAAGTGATGCGCCAGATAGTGACCGCTATCAGTGTTGCCGCAACGGAACATAGGCAGCCAGCGAGCGCGAAGCGAACCAGCCTGCTTTCATGCGGAAACAGACAGAATACGCCGATCATTCCCAGCGTGACCGCCGCGATCAAATGCCGCAGGAGATATAGAATTATGTAAGGGCGTTCAAACGTAAAGGTGTCTCCCAGCAGCCACCCGAAAGCACCTCCAAAATAGAAATTGAGCACAACGGCAATGCCCACAAAGACGAGCAGAATTTTTAGCCGAAGCTTTGTGCGAACGTCCGCAATCTCCTGCTCCGAGAAAGTGAAAGCAGAGCGGATCGCGTCGTTTGCCACCGCGATGCTCGCAGGCTCGTCCATGCGCTTTGCATTGAGCAGTTCCGCGAGGCTGACGCCAAGTGCCTCTGAGAGCGGCTGAAGCTGGCTGATGTCGGGATAGCCGTTTCCGCATTCCCAGCGCGAAACCGCTTTGTCCGAGACAAACAGCAGATCGGCAAGCTGTTTTTGCGTCAACCCTTTTTCTTTTCGCAACTGGGACAGGAACGCCCCGAATTCTGCTTGAACCATGATTGCACCACCTTGTTCTGTTCGACTTGCACAGATACTAGTTTAGCATTTGAACGGACAGATGCAATCTATGATTCCGAGAATGCGGGAAATTACCGAATAAGACAGCGTTAGAAGAAGAGAATCGAGTAGGATGGATCGACTCCGAACACAATTCTTGTGTTTGAAACAATTGTTTTTACAGTTTCGAACGAATATAATAAATGAAGTTTCCTCTTCGATTTTGCAAATGAGCTGAGAATTACGGCAAAGGACAGTCATGTACGAAAAATACACGGGGTTACCCGATACAACAAAATCGGCTTCCCACCCAAATGGTCAGCGCCCGGCGCGGCCTGATTCGCGCGCAGGAAACTCTTCCGGCAGAGGTGTGGAATATATTCAGTATCCCAATCGCAGTGCCGATGGCTCTGACGGCGGAAAGCGGCCAAGCCCCCGCCGCGCGCGGGCACGCAAAC
>JAQVML010000279.1 GCA_028703645.1 Eubacteriales bacterium | reverse complement strand
CATGCCCCGCTGATTGCGCACATCAAAAACGGCGTGATTTCGCATATCGAGACCTCCGGCTGCCGTGGCGCGCTTGCCAAAGCCGTCTCGCGCGGGCTGATGGACGATCCCATGGTGTTCCGCTCCCACGGCGGCAGGGCGGCAGCAATTGAGCAGGACGAAATCCACATCGACGTGGCGTTTTTGGGCGCGAGCAGTTGCGATCCCTTCGGCAACGCAAACGGTTATTCCCGCGAGGGCGAAGAAAAATCGATGTGCGGCTCGCTTGGCTACGCCCGCGTGGACGCGCAGTATGCCGATTGCGTCATCGTGCTCACCGACAACATCGTGGGCTATCCAAACGTGCCGTTCGGCATCTCACAGCGACTTGTGGACTATATCGTCTGCGTGGACGACGTGGGCGACGCTTCCAAGATCATGACCGGAGCCACCCGCTTTTCCACCAACCCGCACGATCTGATGATTGCGGAGGCAACCTCCAACGTCATCGTCCACAGCGGATATTTTTACGACGGATTCTCGATCCAAACCGGTTCCGGCGGCGCGTCTCTCGCGGTCACGCGGTTTCTGCGCGAGGCGATGCTCGAAAAGAACATCCACGCAAGCTTTGCCCTCGGTGGCATCACGGGAGCCATGGTCAAGCTGCTCGAAGAGGGGCTTGTCAGAAGGCTTCTGGATGTGCAGAGCTTCGATCTTGACGCGGCGCAGTCGCTGAAAAACAACCGCTTTCATCAGCAGATTGACGCAAACTATTACGCGAACCCCTATCGCAGAGGCGCCGCCGTCAACCAGCTGGACGTGGTCGTCCTCTCCGCGCTGGAGGTGGACACGAGCTTCAACGTCAACGTGCTCACGGGTTCGGACGGGATGATTCGCGGCGCGGTTGGCGGGCATCCGGACACGGCTGCGGGCGCCTCGCTCTCCATCGTCGTCTGCCCGCTCATGCGCGGGCGCATGCCGAGCGTGCGCGACCACGTGAACACCGTCGTTACCCCCGGCGACACGGTGGATGTGCTCGTGACCGATCAGGGCATCGCGGTTAATCCAAAGAGGCCGGAGGTTGCCGAGCGCCTCGAAAAAGCGCACCTGAAGGTGACACCCATCGAAGAGCTTGCGCGCAGAGCCGAGCGCATCACCGGCAGGCCAGACCCGTTGCCGTTTGGCAACAAGATCGTTGGCGTCTGTACCTATCGCGACGGCAGCGTGCTGGATTTGATTCGAAATTTGCCGTAAAGATTCGTAGATATGACATACTTGCGTGCAAAAAATCCGTCCTCGAAAGAAGGCGGATTTTTGCGTGTGTTTCGGTTCCCAATCGCGCGTGCTGCGGGGGCAATGTCTTGGCTCAATGAACCAATGAAGCAATGGAGGTGACTCAGGATGTTGTTGTTAGAGAATCATAGGTAAGGAGTATCGCCACGCCGCGACGAATAAAAAACACACCGACGAACACTTTTTAACATACTTTTCACGCAAGCAAGAATCCCTTGCCTCGTCAATACTCAAAAAATCCTTTTTTCGTCTTTCTGCCGAGCCAGTTTGCGCGAACCATCTTGCGAAGCAGCGGATGCGGACGATATTTCGGGTCGCCCGTCTCGCTCTCGAGCGTCTCCATGATGGCAAGGCAAACGTCAAGACCAACCAAATCGCCGAGTTCCAGCGGGCCCATCGGGTGGTTTGCGCCGAGCTTCATCGCGGTATCGATCTCCTCTGCGGAGGCAACGCCGTCCGCATAGACGCCGATCGCCTCGTTGATCATCGTAATCAGAATGCGATTCACGACAAATCCCGCGGCCTCCTGCACGCGCACCGGCGTCTTGCCGATGGATCGCGCAATCTGTGCAACCTGCTCGCAGAGCGATTCCGGCGTAAAGAGGCCCGCGATGACCTCCACGAGCTTCATCACCGGCGCGGGATTGAAAAAGTGCATGCCCACGACCGGGCGATCCAGCCCGCGCGAAAGCTCGGTAATCGAGAGCGAGGATGTATTCGTCGCGAAGATGCAATCTTTTTGGCAAACGGTTTGCAGTTGCGCAAACACCGACTTTTTGAGTTCCATCTTCTCGATGGTCGCCTCAATCACGAGATCGCAACCGGCAACCCGCTCGACCAGTCCCGTTTCGACGCGGGAGAGCGCCGCTTCCACCGCCGCTTGCTCCATCTTGCCTTTTTGCAAAAGCTTACCAAGGTTTGCCGCAATCTTTTGCTTGCCGTTTGCGGCGAGCTCTTCCGAAATGTCGCAAATCACGACAGAGTATTCCTCATTTGTCGCGAATGCCTGCGCGATCCCCGCGCCCATGACGCCCGCGCCAATGATACCAACATTCATGTCTTCGTCCTCCTTCTGCGCTCGTCAACGGTCTTCAAACGGTTCCGGCTTGCGTTTTTCTACAAACGCGGACATCGCGTTTTGTTGATCCTGCGTTTCATAGCAGCCGACGTAGAGATGAAGCGCCGCTTCCAGTCCGGTCTCAAGGCTCGTTTCGGCGCAAAGATTCGCCGCGGCTTTCGCGGCGCGAATCGCGATCGGTGCGTTCGCAGCGATATCGGTCGCGAGGTCGATCGCCCCACTCATGAGCGCTTCGGGCGCGAACACCCGGTTGACGAGTCCGCAGCTCAGCGCTTCCTGCGCCTTCATTTTTCGTCCGGTGAAGAGCAACTCTTTTGCAAGGCTTTCGCCAAGTGTGCGGCAGATTCGCTGCGTTCCGCCGAAGCCGGGAATAATGCCGAGCGTCACTTCCGGCAGCGCGAACACCGCGTTTTCGGAAGATAGCCGAATATCGCACGCAAGCGCGAGCTCAAATCCGCCGCCGAGCGCGTAACCATTGACCGCCGCAATGACGGGAATTTGCAATTGTTCGATTCTGCGAAACAGATCGGAACCCATCCGCGCAAACGTCATCGCTTCCGTCTTGTTTTGGTTTCGCATCAGCGCGATATCCGCCCCCGCGACAAACGCCTTTTCACCCGCGCCGGTGATGACGAGGCAGCGATCGCCCCTCGTGAGCAGATCCAGTGTGCTAGCGATATCCGTAAGTACTTCCGCATTCAGCGCGTTCAGCGCCTGCGGACGATTGACGGTGAGGATGGCAACCTTGCCAACGCGTTCCAGCTTTGCGTATTGCATGCTTATCGCCCGCTTTCCGCCGCGCGCTCGACAATTGCGGCTACGCCCATGCCGCCGCCAACGCAAAGCGTCGCGAGGCCGTAGTGCGCGTCTCTGCGCCCAAGCTCATGGAGCAGTGTCACGAGGATGCGCGCGCCGGAGGCGCCGACGGGATGCCCCAGCGCGATCGCCCCGCCGTTGACGTTGACCCGCTCCGTATCCCAGCCCAGCTCCATCCCGACCGCGAGCGACTGGGACGCAAACGCCTCGTTCGCCTCGATCAAATCCATCTCTTGCAGCGAAAGCCCCGCTTGTGTGAGCGCTTTTTTAGTGGCGTAGACCGGGCCGATGCCCATAAT
>JAQVML010000278.1 GCA_028703645.1 Eubacteriales bacterium | reverse complement strand
CCGAGTAGATGGCGCGCGCGGTCTCGGTCAGCACGGAGTCATTGACGCCTTTTGCGGTGAGCACGACCGTTTTGCCGTTGTTCAGTCCCGCGATGATCTGCTTGGAGATGGGAATGCCGTAGCCGCGCTGCGTCCGTTGATAGGCCCAGCCGATGTCCTCATAGGGCACCACCCAGCCGCTCATGCCGCAATAGATAAACTGCTTTGACAGAATGAGCTTTGACTTTGGATAGCGAATGCTCTCCGGCGCGGAATATTCCGCTTCCGCTTCGTCGGTCATACCCAGTTCGTATAACCGCGATTCGCTCCTGCGATAGTTCTTTCGTACCGCGCTTGTGTTGATCACAAGAATCAGAAAGAACATGCCGAAGAAGATGATGCCCATCACATAAGCCCAAACGCCGTCGCCCTGGTTGTTTGCGCCTTCGTTGAAATAGTTTGTTCCATAAAACCCGGTGATTTGAGAAGAGGTTGTGTTGTCAAAAATCGATGCAATCTGCTGCGCGTCGTCCGAATCCAGCACATGTGTGACGCCGGTCAAGCGAACCGGATCGGGCAGAACGAAATTTTGCGAATCTGCGGAATAATAGACGTCATAGGCATCCTTCTGAACAGAAAGCTTTGCATACGCGCCGTCGTCCAGCGTGATGAGAAACCAGTTGCCGTCCGAATCCATCGCTTCATAGAGCGTATAATTATTATCGCCCGTCACCTTGAGCAGCCAGTTGGAGACCAAAGAAACATCCAGATAACTATAGGTGCCGGAACTGAGCTGTGTGCTCATGCGGACGGGGTCCGACTTTGGCTTGTTGTATTCATATGCGGCTCCGATGATCATGAGGGAGACCAGCGCCGCCATGATGATCAGCCAGACGCGAGACGACTTGCTCGGCGCCAGAAATTCGGACATCGTTTGCTGTTTACGTCCTTGCGTTTCCAATTGGATAATCCCCCCAAAAAACAGTCATTATTATTTGCCTAGTATACATGACACACGTGTTCTCGTAAAGAGAATATACTTCGTTTGTGCGGATGTGGCGGTTGGAGAACCACTATGATAGAATAACGAAAGGAGGAGAATTTTATGCTGAAAATTGCGCAATGCTCCGATCAGTTTTACCCGATCACCGACGGGGTGAGCCGTGTCGTGAATGCCTACGCGCGTGAACTATGCGCGCTGGGACAGGAGGTATATGTCATCACTCCGCTCGTGGCGCAGGGGTATCGCGGCAGGCTACCGTATGAAATTCTGGATTATGTTGCGCTGAACCTTCCGGGATCGCCGCAATACCGCGGGACTGCCGCGGCTTTGGACATGCATTATCTGGCGCGCGTCAATGCACAAACGTTTGACATCGTGCACGCGCATAGCCCCGGTTCCGCCGGAATGGAAGCGGTTCGCCTGGCGGATAAGTGCCATGTTCCGCTGGTGGGCACGTTTCACACGAAATATATCCGCGAGTTTTTATTGAGCCAGAAGGACGAGCAGCAGAAACAGCTCTCGAAATTCTTCGCGTTTGATTTCTTCAGCCGCTGTGATGAGATTTGGGTGGCCAGCGAGGATTCGCGCTCGTTTCTCTATGAGCGCGGCTTTGAGGGAAACATCGAGGTGCTGGATAACGGCACGGAGCTGGAGGCTGCGGATGCGTCCGCCCGCAAGCGCGCGCGGGAAGAGTTTCACCTGAGCGACTCGCCCGCGCTCTTGTTCGCAGGCAGTCTCGATCAACAGAAAAACCTGTCAAACGTATTCGAGGCCGCGGCAAGGTTACGCCAGCGCGGCGTCGATTTTCAATTGCTCATCGCGGGCAGCGGGCCGGAGGAAAAGCACGCGCGCACCGTCGCGCGAGAGCTCGGCCTTCAGGGCACCGTGCGTTTTCTTGGAACGATTGCGGATGAATCGCTGCTTGCCGGACTCTATGCCGAGAGCGCGCTTTGCCTCTTTCCCATGCAGCGCATCAGCGCGGGGCTTGTCGTGCGCGAGGCTGCCGTTCAGGGCACGCCTTCGCTGGTCATCGCGGGCAGCTTTCCTGGCGAACTGATCACCGACGGAGTCAACGGACTCACCTGCGGAGACACGCCGGAGAGCATGGCGGACGCGATTGAAGAATATCTGAAAAACCCCAATCAAATCGCGACGCTGCGCGCCAATGCGCGCGCCATGGCGCCCGTGCCCTGGGTCGCGGCGATAGAACGCGTCAACGCCCGATATGAGGCGCTCGCGGGAATGGAGCGCGCGCAGCTCAGGCGAAAGCGCGGACTCTTCCGCAAAGAGATGGATAAAGTAGACCTCACGCTCCAAAAACGCGCGATGGACATGATCTGGAAGTTTTTAACGCAGGACACCCAGCATCTCTATCCCTATGCGCACCGTCCGCAAAAGCCCGCTTTTTCACCAAACGCGGACAAAAAGCCCCTGCCGCGCAGCACACCGGAGCGCGAGGGAATCAGCTCGCTTTCCATCCGTTCGCTGCTGGACGCGATTCATGCGGACGAGGCGGCAAAGGCGCACGAGATCATTATTCTGCGCAACGGCAAGGTGATCGCCGAGGCGAACTGGGCACCGTATGACGGCGCGTATCCGCATCAGCTCTATTCACTGAGCAAGAGCATCACCG
The DNA here is from genome assembly GCA_028703645.1 of Eubacteriales bacterium. GTDB lineage: Bacteria > Bacillota > Clostridia > Christensenellales > CAG-138 > UBA7703. The sequence continues at coordinate 851 of JAQVML010000278.1, read as the reverse complement.
CAACCGCCATCGGCATGCTGGTGGATGAAGGGCTGCTCGATCTCGACGAGCGGCTTTGCGACATCTTCTTTGACAAAGCGCCGGAGGAAAAGGCGCATCCCGCGCAGAAGATGACCGTTCGTATGCTGCTCAACATGAGTACCGGGACCTATTTTAATGAAGCGGGCTCCGCAATGGGCACCGATTGGGAGCGGGATTTTCTGCATGCGCCGGTCAAGTTTACGCCGGGCAGTGCGTTTGATTACAACTCCATGAATACCTACATGCTCGCCGCCATCGTGCGTAGAAAGACCGGCGAAACGCTGACGCGCTATCTAGAACCGCGTCTGTTTGAGCCGCTCGGCATCGAGTCGCACTATTGGGAAACCTGCCCCAACGGCACGGAGAAAGGCGGCTGGGGACTCTCTTTAACGCCGGAGAGCGTCGCAAAAGTCGGCCAGCTCTATCTCAACAAAGGCATTTGGCATACCTTCTGGGGCGACAAGCGCCTCATCAGCGAGCGCTGGATCGAGGAGGCGACAAAGCCGCAGATCGATACCCCGCACGGCGAGATCACCTATGGTTACGGTCACCAGATTTGGATGACCGCGCGGGAAGGCGCGTTTCTCTTCAACGGTGCGTTTGGGCAATATATGCTCGCCCTGCCGGATGAAAACGCATTGGTGGTGCTCTTTTCCGGTACCTCGCGTCTCTTTGCGCAGGGCGGTGTGCTGGACTACGTCACCGCCTGTTTCGATGGGGTGGGAGAGAAAGCCCTGCCGCGGGATGCGCGCGCGGAGGATGCGCTCGAAACCACGATTGCCGCGCTCAGCACAAGGTCTCGCGCGCCGTTTTATTCCGCCGAGCGCAAG
>JAQVML010000277.1 GCA_028703645.1 Eubacteriales bacterium | reverse complement strand
CAACGCTTGCTTGAGTAAGACTTCCGACTGCGCTTTGTCGGCGCTGTGGATATCCACCTCCGGCTCAATGATCGGAACCAGTCCTGCGTCCAATATAGTCTTTGCATAGTCGAATTGCTGATCGACGATTTGAGAGATAGCTTTCGGCACGGCTTGCATGATCACGGAGCGCATCTTCGTGCCGAAGATATTCCGGTCAACTGCGCGCTTGAGCAGCGCATCCAAGCCGGTGATCGGTTTCATCAACTGTACGCCGCCTTCCAACGGGGCCAACCCTTTGTCTACCTTTAAGAATGGAACGATCCCTTTCGTTTGCCAGAGGTAGTCCGCCGTAAATTTACCTTCTACCTTTCGATCCATGGTTTGTTCGAACAGAATCGCGCCTAGAATAAACTCGTCCGTAAAGGCGGGGCTTGTCATGATTCGGGTGCGCATTTGATGCACCAGATCAAACATCTCTTCTTCACTGGAATAAGCATCACGTGAAATTCCGTAATGTTCCAGCGCCTTTGGCGTGCTGCCGCCGCTTTGGTCCAGCGCCGCTAAAAACCCCTTACCTGTACGAATCCGCTCTGTCTGTTTGCTGCTCATCGCAATGCCTCCTTTTTGATATTCATCCATTTGGATGGGGAAAGTGATTGAATACCATTGATTCTTTATCTAAATCATAGCAGTATTCATCTGCCGGTTCTGTAACAGCCATACATAAGATGCTTTATCAAAACGAACTGATCAACAGCGCGATGTTTAAAAACGTGACGATCAGCCCGATTGTTACGAGAATGATTTTGCCAACTTTGGAATTCGCGTATTTTCCCATCACTCTTTTTGAAGACGTCAGGTAGACGAGCGCGAAGATCGTGATTGGCAATTGCACGCTGAGCAGCATTTGCGAATAAATCAGCCCGTCAAACGGAGAACGAATCAAAAATATGATCAGCGTTGCGGGAATCATCGTCAGCAGAACGCCAACCTTGGTGTGCTTGTCCTTGATGTCATATGGCTCTGAGAATATGCCGGCGAAGATGCTTCCGCCTGCCATACCGGCGGTGATGCTGGAGGAGAGTCCCGCAAACAACAGCGCGATGGCAAAGACGATGCTGGCGGCGTTTCCCAGCAGGGGTTTTAACATTTGCTCTGCCTGCGTGAGATCGGTTACCGGCGTTTTTGTTGCGAAGAATGTTGCGGCGGCCATGAGAATCATCGCGCTGTTGATCGCCCAACCGATCATCATCGAGACCAGCGTATCGGTGAACTCATATTTGAGTTGCTTGTTGATGACGGACTCATCCTGCAGGTTCCATTGCCTGCTTTGGATGATTTCCGAATGCAGGAACAGATTATGCGGCATGACGACGGCGCCGAGCACGCTCATGATCACAAGCATGCCTCCATTTGGGAACGAAGGCGTCACCCAACCTACCGCAGCCGCACCCCAGTCGGTATGGATAATGCAGATTTCGAACAGGAACGAAAGTCCGATGAGGGAGACAAACCCGATGATGATCTTTTCAATCTTTTTATAGGAGTTTGTAAACTGCAACACAACTGCAACCACGAGCACCAGAACGGAACCGATTTTGAGCGGCAGATGAAACAGCATGTTGAGCGCGATCGCCGCACCCAATATCTCCGCCAGCGCGGTGGAGACCGCGGCGGCAATCGAGGTGAACAGGACTACATTTCGTATCCAGGGACGGAAATACTCGGTCGTGGCTTCGGAAAGGCACTTGCCGGTGACGATGCCAAGATGCGCCGCGTTGTGCTGCAAAACGATCAACATAAAGGTAGACAACGTTACCATCCAAAGCAACGCGTAGCCATACTGTGACCCCGCGGCGATGTTTGACGCCCAGTTTCCGGGATCGATAAAGCCGACCGTCACCAGAAGGCCGGGCCCGAGATATTTTAAAAACGCCGCAGCTTTGCTTTGATACGGATGCGGTTTAAAAAACGATTTCCACTTTTCTTCCATAAACATACCTTGCGAATCAATCGATTCTTTGATGGTTTACTTACGATCAGTATAGCATATTTTAACGATACTCCATCCCGGTTATTCCGGTGATTTCATGATTGAAATCTGTCGCCTTTACTGATGGGTTTCCGAACGAAGCTCGCGATACATAACTTCGCCTTTCGCGTGAGGTGACTGAGCAGCGTTTTCTGGCAAAACTGAATGAAGAACACATAAAAACAACCACCCGAAAAATGGGTGGTTCGCTTTTGGCTAGATGCCCTTGCGACGACAAGCATCGCAAGACACTGCGGGATATTACTTTTTCTTTTTTGATTTGGAGGAAACGTTTGCTTTTTCGATTGAATCCGCGCGATACTGCGCCATGCGATTTGCGCGCTCGATCCGCTGCTCCTCCGCCTCAACCAAGATATGATTCTGCTTCAGAATCTCGGCCATCTCGGCGCTGAGGGAAGCGTCTTCCAACGTTAAGTGCTGATTGAAAGCGGTGGGGAAGACGAATTTCTTTTTACCATATGGTTTTGGAAACGACGCACTGATGACGTCGTTGTTCATTTCTATCACTTCACCTCGGCCAAAAGTTTCGTGGTGAACGATTGCGTGTAAAAGTTCCATCATTCATTTCCTTTCCAATTGTTGAACCGGGGAAAGTGCGATCCAATAAAATAGCAGTGCGCATCGGCAACAAGACTTACGTTGCGTCAAATGGCAATCTGCTTCATTCCCATTATAGCATATTGAAAGGCATCTGGCGGGCAAAAAGCGAACGATCCGCGAGAATTCAGTGAAAAAACGCGGAAAGTGCGAAAATCAGTTGCCGTTAACACGACACATTCAGACCAATACGAACACGGATCGGTTTCATTTCAAGTTTGAGTAGGCATGCTTTTTTGCCGGATTCGCGATCGATAAAAAACAGCACACTCAAAAGAGAGGGTGCTGTTTACTGCTTCTATATTGCTGATTGAGGTGAAATTATCTACGGAAGCAATCGCTGCAATAAACAGGACGATCGCTGCGCGGCTCAAACGGAACCTTGCAGGGACGCCCGCAATTTGCGCAAACGGCGTCATACATCATGCGCTGTTCGCTTCCGCGAGAGTTTTGCTTGCGCGCGATGCGGCAATCCTTGCAGCGCTGCGGCTCGTTGGTGAACCCTTTTTCCGCAAAGAATTCTTGTTCGCTGGCAGTGAAGGTGAAGTTTTGTCCGCAATCTTTGCAGACGATGATTTTGTCGCTATACATGTTTTACCATCTTTTCTTTGTATTTTTTAGTGAAGCCGGATTGCTCCGACAGAAGCTCGATGAAACATTCGAAACGGGTCGGGGAGGTGCCCTTATTCCACGATGTAGACGTTTACCGCGCGAAACTTCCGGCTGTCTTTGGGATCGGCTTCAATATCAAACGTTACCTTCTGACCTTCGGCCAAAGTTTTGTAACCGCCGCTTTGAATCGACTTGAATTGAACGAATACATCGTCGCCGCCG
>JAQVML010000276.1 GCA_028703645.1 Eubacteriales bacterium | reverse complement strand
TTCAACTTGCTTGTAAGCATATCTCCAATGTAGCCGATCATCAAAATGGCCATAATTTTTGTATTTATAGATTCTAGACCTGAATCCAAGCTGCATCTATTACCTCCTAAAAAATGAGATGCTTGCTAGTGGGCGCAGCAACCCTGATCTAGCAAGCACTTCAAATAACACTTCTCGCTAAGCGAGAGGCTGCAACTCCACCACTCATACTGTGTGGTATAATTAAGGAGGTAGACTATATGAATACGTCAGCGGCGCGCAGCGTCCTGATCACACTCATCGTCAGAATTGTCTGGGCAATTATTGAAAATTGCTTGACAGATGCAATTAGCATCCCTCATAGCTATCTATGAGGCGTTTTTATTTTACTAGATAATTGCGTAAAAAACAATAGTCAAGCAAAGTGTTTTCAACAAATTCAATTCTTCAATACCCCAACTCTTCCCCAACCAGCACAACCTCCGTCACCTTCACGCTCCGCATCGGCCAAAGCAGCGTGACAACGCCGCAGCAGATGCGGTCCTTGCTTGAACAGTTGTAGCACTTGATCTCTTTGCCCACCGCGCAGGGCGTCTTGAGCCCGAGGCGGCGCGTATTCAGCGGGGCCGCGACGTTGCGCGCGCGATACACCGCGCGCTCGTAATCCTCCGCGATCTTATTCACCCCGACCACAAACACCACCCGCTCGTGGTTATACAGCGTCGCCGCGACGCGGTTGCCGCTGCCGTCAATATTCACGATTTCGCCCGTCTCCGAGATGGCGTTTGCGGAGCTTAAGTACACCTCTGCGTTTGCCGCCGCCGTGCGCGTTTCGGCATCGTTTGTGCGCCAGTGCCAGTAGACCGTGTTGTTCTGCGTGAGCCTGTCGTATAGCCCCAATTGCTCAATGGTGACGCTGCCGCCGATGCCGACCGTCTTGCCGCTGATGCTGCCCGCCAGATAGTCCGCGGCCTCGTTCGTCGTCTCAAAATAGCGCACCGCAAACCCCTCGCGCGCGAGGGAATCCATCGTCCGCTGAACGTTCATATCGGTTTCTCCTTCGAAATTAATCAATCGTATTATATCACGCAACGCGCGGTTTTTGATTGGGGAAATGGCGATTGCGGTCGATTGCGGTTGACGCGCCGCTCAGGTATCGTATAATAAAGAGAGAGATTGAACGATTGAGAGGAGAGATTGAGATGAAGAAAATTGAAACCGATAAAGCCCCGGCGGCCATTGGCCCGTATTCGCAGGCGATCGTAAGCGGTGGATTGGTGTTTGTCTCCGGCCAGATTCCGATTAACCCCGAAAACGGCGAAGTCGTTGTTTCGGATATCTTTTTGCAAACGGAGCAGGTCATGAAAAACATTGGCGCGGTATTGGAAGCCGCGGGAACCGACTTTACCCGCGTGGTAAAGGCGACCTGCTATCTCGCGAACATGGACGACTTTGACGCGTTTAACGTCATCTACAGCAAGTATATGTCCAGCAGACCCGCGCGCGCATGCATCGCGGCCAAGCACCTGCCCAAGCATGTGCTGTGCGAGGTAGAAGTCATCGCCGAAGTGTAATGACAATCAAATTTGGCGATTGAATCGCCGAATTTGCAGAGAAAGCCGCTGATGGGCGGCTTTCTTCACGCAGAAGAAAAACCAACGGCAACGCGAAGCGTTGCCGTTGGGCGAAGCGGGGTCGTACCACCCCGCTTTTTTGCTGCCGCAGATTCTTTCGCAAATGAGCCAAAATTCTTTCACTTGCGTTTCAACCGATATAAGGAAGAAGGAACACTCCTTTGGCGAAAGCCAAAATGCAATTGAAAAACAAGGAAGAAATCAGTTCCGCGGAAATGAGCGGCAGGAGGGCGAACCCTCTAACTCGGTATTATCATATATTTTCGATTACGACGCAAGAAAAATCACGCAAAACCAGCTATTTTCGCGCTGATTCGTCGTTTTTTCGCGCTATTCGCCGCCGATCGTCCGGATCGCGTAACAGGCATTTGAAAAACACAAAAATAATTCTGTACTTTAGCGCGATGAAGTGATAAAATATGAAAGACGCATCGGACAGGGCGGGAGCGAACGCCGCCGAAACGCGCCAATGGAAAAAATGGGAAAATAAAGGGTAAGGAAGTGCCAATATGGGTTTACCGAGAAATAAGCAGACGGACGCGCTCTTTTCATCCGTGTTGAAACTGGAGAATGTGGAGGAGTGTTATCGATATTTTGAGGATCTCTGCACGATTCAGGAGATTCGCGATCTTGGTCAACGGCTTGAGATCGCAAAATCTTTGGACGCGGGGGATACCTACCAGAGCGCGATTGAGAAGACGGGCGTGAGCACCGCCACCATCGGGCGCGTCAAGCGCTGCCTGAACTACGGCGCGGGCGGCTACCGCTTGGTGCTGGATCGCATGAAAGCGGAGGAGAAGCGCTCATGAAGCCCGACACGCTGACCTTGCAGGAAAGAATTATATTTGAGCTGCGCGAGCTTTACCAAAGCTGCGGCTACCGTCCGTACAAGGTCGGAAAATTTGAGGAATACGATCTCTACATGCGCAACAAAAAGTTTCTCGCGAGCGAGCAGGTGCTGACTTTCAGCGACACAAACGGCAAGCTCAAAGCGCTCAAACCGGATGTGACGCTCTCGATCGTGAAAAACGCAAAGGACGACGGGCGCGTGCAGAAGCTCTGCTATACCGAGACGGTCTACCGCGTGCCGAGAAACGCCTATGGCTTTCGCGAGATCATGCAGACGGGCCTTGAGTGCATCGGCCGCGTGGATGAGTATGCCGCAGGTGAGGTGCTGATGCTGGCTGCTCGCAGCCTGAGTCGAATCAGCGAGCGCTATGTGCTGGATGTTTCGGATGTTGGCGTGCTCTCCGGCGTTCTGGCGGAGGAACCGATTGGGGATGGCGATTGCGCAAAGCTGCTCTCGCTCGCGGGCGAAAAAAACCTGCACGGCATCGCCTCCGCCTGCGCGGAGATGGGTGTTTCCGACCTCACGGCGCAACGGTTGACCGCGCTGGTCTCCGCTTGCGGGCCGCTGAAAGAGACGCTGTTGCGCGTGGAAACGCTCGACCTGCCGGAAACGAGCCGCGAAGCCCTCGCGGGACTACGGCGCATAAGCGATATGCTGGAAGCCTATCAGATTAGAAACGTGAACCTCGATTTTTCGGTGGTCAACGATATGGATTATTACAATGGTCTCGTATTTCGCGGCTTTGTGGAAGGGATTCCGACGGGCGTTCTCGCGGGCGGGCGATATGATAACCTGCTGCTGCGGATGGGCAAGCACGGCGAAGCGATCGGCTTTGCGGTCTATCTCGACCAATTGGAGCGCTATCTTTCAACGAAATCCGCGCCGGATGTGGAGGCGCTGGTACTCTACGATGATTCGACCGATCCGCAGGAGATCGTGCGCGCAGCTGAATCGCTCCGTGTGCGCGGCCTGTTCTTGCGCGCCCAGCGCGAGGAAGAATCCTGC
>JAQVML010000275.1 GCA_028703645.1 Eubacteriales bacterium | reverse complement strand
TGCTCAACGGCACGTTTGGCGCGCTGGGCTTCCTCGTGGCGATCGTGCTGATGGCGGGGGTTCGCGAGCGACTGGAGACGGCGAAGATCGCGCCCGCGCTGAAGGGATTTCCCATCTCGCTGGTGATTGCGGGGCTGATGAGCATCGCGTTTCTGGGCTTTTCCAACATGTTCGCGGGGGTGATGTAAGCTATGGCGCAATATCTGCCAATTTTATATGCGATAGCGGCTCTTGGTGGGCTCGGCATCCTCTTTGGAATCGTATTGGGGCTTGCGGATAAAAAGTTTGCCGTCGAGGTGGACGAGCGGGTCAGCGCGGTGCGCTCTGTGGTCGCGGGCGCGAACTGCGGCGCTTGCGGCTATGCCGGATGCGATGCGTATGCAGCAGCGGTTGTGCGCGGGGAAGCGGCGGCGAATGCCTGCACGCCCGGCGGCACGAAGACCGTAAAAGCGATTGCTGCTATCATGGGCGTAAGCGCGGAAGCGCAGGAGCCAATGGTCGCGCGCGTTCGCTGCCAGGGAGACTGCGAACGTGTCACCACGCGTTATGACTACAGCGGCGTGCATTCCTGCCGCGCGGTCAGCGGCATCGCGGGCGGCCCGAATGCCTGCGAGTTTGGTTGCGTTGGGTTTGGAGAGTGCGTCTCCGTTTGCGCGTTTGACGCGATTTCGCTGGTAAACGGCATCGCCGTGATTGACGACGACGTTTGCACCGGCTGCGGCATGTGCGTTGGCGTTTGCCCGCGCAACATCATTCAGATGATGCCAAAGGATCAGACCGTGGTCGTGATGTGCCGCAACGAGGCGATTGGCCGCATCGCGCGGCTGCAATGCAAAACCGCCTGTGTCGGCTGCAAACGCTGCGAAAAAGCTTGCCCGACGGAATCCATCAAGGTGGTCAAAGGCGTCGCCGTGATCGACGAAACAACCTGCACCCGCTGCGGCGCTTGCATTCCCGTTTGCCCGATGCACTGCATTGTCAACTTCTACGAGCGGAATATGGAGGATGTGGCTGCGGTGACGGCGCAGGCGGAGCTGAACGAGATCGAAATCCCGTAATTGTTTCATCCGATCATTCCTGAGCAACGAGCAGTAAACAAAGTGAAACAAAAGGGGCTCTCCGTCAATCGTTGGGGTAGAACGGTAGACTAAGAGAAACAAAAGGAGCTGGGCGCGCGAGCGAACAGCTCCTTTCTACTTGAATCGCAAGGGGATTTTGCATGTGAATCGCGAAAGTGAGTTGCGCTCGTGCCGCAACGAAAAGCGAAAAAAATTGACGCGCTTCGCGTTCAATACTACAATCAGGTAGAATACGATTCATCAAAGCAAATCACCCAAGCGAATGCAACAAAGAAACCGTCCAACCACACATGTTCAGCAGAAAGGAATACAGGCGCGCCATGAATGAAATGAATCACCTGTGGATCGTGATCTGCGCTTGCTTTGTCTTTTTCATGCAGGCCGGGTTCATCTGCTATGAGGTTGGGTTTGTCCGGCCGAAAAACGTTGTCAGCGTCGCCATAGAAAACATCATCGCATTTGTGATTGCCACGCTCGCATTTTGCCTCGTCGGCTTTTCGTTTATGTTTGGGCATACGGTTGGCGGTGTGATTGGCGGAAGCAACTGGCTTTTACAGAATCTTAGGAGCGACTATGACTACATCTTTGTGCTCTATGAGCTGATGTTTGCCGGAACCGCCGTTACGATATTTGCAGGGAGCATGTCCGAGCGCACAAAGCTCAAGGCGCTTGTGGTTGCGGCAATCGTGACGGGAGCCGTTATTTATCCGGTCTTTGGGCATTGGGTATGGGGCGGAAATTACACCGCGCAGCACACGCTTCTGGGGGACCTTGGCTTCATGGATTTTGCGGGCGCGACCGTGGTGCACTCAACTGCGGGATGGGTGGCGCTGGCTGGCACTATCGTGCTTGGCCCGCGCAAAGATCGCTGGGACGAAAACGGGAAACCGAGGCGAATGGGCCGCTCCAACATTCCATTTGCAGCGCTGGGTACGTTTATCCTCTGGTTTAGCTGGTTTGGCTTCAATGGCGGCAACCTCTTTGCGTTTAGCGACAAGGTCGGCTTGATCTTGCTCAACACCAATATTGCCGCTGCCACCGGCGTTGTCGGAGCGACGATTGTGGCACGCTTGCTGGCGCGGGATCAAAGCATGATGGAGGCGGTGTTCAACGGCGCGCTCGGCGGGCTTGTTGCCATCACCGCCAGCTCGGATATTTTAACGCTTTGGCAAGCCGCGTTAGTCGGCCTGATCGCTGGCGGCGCGACCGTGCTTGGCAGTTTGCTGTTGCTCAAACTAAAGATTGACGATGCGGTCAACGCGATTCCGATTCACGGCATTGGCGGGGCCTGTGGGGCGATTCTCTGCGCGGTCTTTGCTGCTCCTGATAAATTGCTGCTGCCGACACGAGCAGGTCAGATACTTGTGCAGCTCTTAGGCGTGGGCGTGAACTTCGTTTGGGCGTTTGGCGTCGGGCTCGTGATGTTTATCGTGATCGATAAAACGATCGGCCTGCGCGTTTCCAGCGAGGAGGAAGAAAAGGGCCTCAACGTGGTAGAGTTTTCGGATATCTCTTCCTGGCTGGAACACCTCAAGGAAGAACACTACGAGCAGCTCACACAGGACCTCTACAGCACCATTCAAAAACAAAATATCGATCTACAGCGCCAGAGTGATCTTTTGGTTGCCACGCAAGAACGGGAGCGGCAAAAGCTCGCGCGGGATTTGCACGACGGCGTCGGGCAGTCTCTGGTTGCGTTAAAGATCAACCTCGGGTTGCTTCCGCTTCAAACGACGGACGACGCGCTGAAGAAGCACGCGGGCAAGACGATTAAGATGGTGGATGAAGCGATTGCGGAAATTCGCAATGTAATCGGTAATCTCGAACCCACCGCGCTGAAAAAAGAGGGCCTTTCCGCAAGCATCCAGGGCCTCTGCGGTAAGCTGGAAAAAATCAGCAACATTCGATTTCACTGCACGATTACCGACCGCATGCCAAAATGGAACGAGACCGAAGAACTGAATATCTATCGCATTGTGCAAGAGTGCCTGACAAATATCATCAAGCATTCCGGCGCAACGCAAGTGGATATCAACATGCTTACGCTGGACAGCAGCCGCTTTTTGATCAGCGTGATCGACAACGGCAGAGGTTTTCAGCTGCAAACCGTGGATTCAGGCTTCGGGTTGACTTCCATTCGGGAGCGCAGTGCCATTCTCAACGCAAAAATCGTGATCGACAGCGTGGAGGGAAGCGGCACAAGAGTCATTTTGGAGGTGCCTTATGAACAAAATTAGCGTGTTTCTCGCGGATGATCACAAGATTTTGCGCGAATCGCTGGTGATTCTGCTCTCGCAAAAAGAGAATATCGAGGTGGTCGGCGCCGCGGGCGACGGGCTGGAGGCGTATCGAAAGATATTGGAACTCAAGCCTGATATCGCCGTACTCGAT
>JAQVML010000274.1 GCA_028703645.1 Eubacteriales bacterium | reverse complement strand
CCAGCATCCGCTCGATCACGTCCGCTTGACTCGCCTCACTCAGCCGCGCACGAACCGACTCCGGCAACGCGGAAAACGCCGCGTCGCCGTCTTGAAACGCCGCCTGTACCACACGAAGCGAGCCAAAATGTTGTTGCATCCGCTGAAAGGTTCTGGCGCGATACTCCGTGCCATAGTTCAGCCAGAGCCGCGCCCGTTCCTCCGCCGTAATCTGCCGCGTCATCACGTTAGGCTTCCCTTCCGCTCTGGTCGAGGCTGCGGTACTGGATCGCCTCCGCATAATGCGCGAGCGTGATCTGGTCGGAGCCTTCCACATCCGCAATCGTCCGCGCGACCTTCAGGATGCGCTGGTAGGCGCGCGCGGAGAGCTTTAGCTCCGAATACGCGCGTGCAAGCAGGCGCTCGCTCGCCTCGTCCGGCGCGCAGTAGCGCTTGATGAGCTTTGCGTTCATCTGCGCGTTGAGCAATATTCCGTCGTCTGCAAAGCGCTTTCTCTGCCGTTCACGCGCGGTTTCCACGCGCGCACGAATCACGTCGGAAGGCTCGCCGGCGGCTTTTTCGGAAAGCTCTAAGAAGCCAACCTCCGGCATCTCGATTTGAATATCGATGCGATCCATCAACGGCCCGCTGATTCTGCCGCGATAGCGCTCAATCTGGCTCTTTGCGCAGCGGCAAGGGTGAATCTTCGAGCCATAGTTGCCGCAGGGACAGGGATTCATTGCGGCGACAAGCACAAACTCGGCGGGATACGTCGCGGTTGCGGCGGCGCGGCTGACGGTGATAAACCCGTCCTCCAGCGGCTGGCGCAGCGCCTCCAATACATTATGTTGAAATTCCGGCAACTCGTCGAGAAAGAGCACGCCGTAGTGCGCGAGGCTGATTTCGCCAGGCTTGGCGCTCTTTCCGCCGCCGACAAGCGCCGCAGCGGAGGCTCCGTGGTGCGGCGCGCGAAACGGTCGCTCGCGAACCATGCCGCGGCCCTTCGTCGCGCCCGTGATGGAGTGTATCTTCGTAATCTCCAGCGATTCTTCGTATGTCAGCTGGGGCAATATCGACGGAATCGCGCGCGCGAGCATGGTCTTACCCGCGCCGGGCGTGCCGATCAGCAGGATGTTGTGCCCGCCCGCAACGGCGATCTCCGCCGCTCTCTTGGCCCCCTGCTGGCCCTTGATCTCGCTAAAATCGGTGCCAAATCGCTGCTCATACCCCTGCCAGCGCTCGGTTGGATGCGGCGCGATCTCCGCGCTACCGCGCACATGGTCGCAAAGCTGCGCAAGCGACGAAACCGGCAGCACCTGAATGCCCTCCACATATGCCGCCTCCTCCGCGTTGCCTTCCGGCACGGCGAACACCGTTTCGCCTTTGGAAAACGCGTCGATCACCATCGGCAACACGCCCGCAATCGCGCGGACGCCGCCATCTAACCCCAGCTCGCCAAACGTGACAAACGATGGATTCGTGTGCGCGCCGAGCTGGCCGGACGCGGCGAGGATGGAGAGCGCAACGGGCAGGTCGTATACTGCGCCTTCTTTTCGCATATCCGCTGGCGCAAGGTTGACCGTGATCCGCGCCGCCGGAAAGACGTAGCCCGCGTTCTTGATTGCGGCCCTGACGCGCTCGCGCGATTCCTTGACGGCGGCGTCCGGCAAACCTACGATTTCGAAACCGGGTAGTCCGTTTGCGATATCCGTTTCCACCTGTACGGCAAATCCACCGATTCCATTGAGCCCGTGGCTCTTGATGCGAGAAAGCATAGCGTGCTGTTTTTTCCTCTCAGGCATTTCCGTTTTTTACGGTTATGCTCAGTATACACGAAAAGCGCCGGCTTGTGCGGCGCTTTTTCGACAAAATTCGACTGGAATTTATGCTTTGGTGCTCTCTTTGCTCTCTTGTGGTTTCTGGTTAAACACAAACACACGGTTGCCGACATAGTTGACCACGATTGCGAACGCGGTTGCGATGAGCTTGCAGACCGTGTCCCCCTTGATAAAGCCCGCAAGAGCGTGCGGCATCCAACTCGCAACCCACGCGTTCGTGATGCCAAACACCTCGCGGCAGAGCCAGATCATGCCGAGCGAAACGCCGAGGGACGCAAAATTGACCACCAGAAACAGCGCAATCTCACGAAACGAGCGCGTCCGCTGCTCGCGAAACGTCCAGTTGCTGTTCCATAGATAGCTGTTGATCACGCCCGCGGAATAGCCGAGCACCTGCGCGGCATAGACCCAGCCTAGGGTGAGATTTAGCGACTGAAACACCGCGAAATCGACCAATGTATTGAGCACGCCCACGATGGCAAACTTCACCATCTGCCAAATCGTCTTTTTCGTTTCTTCGTTACGCGCCATACATCAGTTTCCCTCCGGGCAGTTTTGATAAGAACGCAGCCCACTGAGCCGGAACCGCAAGGCCGGAGATGCCGGGATAGAGCAACACAAAGAACACCAGCGCGAGCCCGACCCAGAACCACTTGATGAAGTTTGCCTCCGGGTAGCGCTCTTCGAGCTTTTGCAGCGCGTAGACCGTCGCCATCAGGATGAACGGCACCGTCGCAAAGAAGTGATAGATAAACGTGCAGCGCGTGACCAACACCCAGGGCAAAAAGTTAGCGAGAATGCCCACACAGAAGATCTGCATGGCGCGATCCGGTTTAACGCGCTTGCTCAGCCGCGCAAAGAGCAGCGCGACCGCGCCGACGGAGGACACCCACCAAACGGCGGGGTTGCCGGAGGCGCTGAGGGTCGATACTTGTTCCGGCGTGATGTAGCTATTGAAGTAATACCACATCGGCTTGACCGTAAATGGCCAGGAGTACCAGCTGGACTGATACGGATGCGTCGCAACAAGTGTTGAATGATATTGGTACATAAACTGCTGATAGTGCGTAAACGTGTGGAACATACCCTTGATTCCGTAGCCCGTCGTCTGCCCCGCCTCATAGATAAAATACGGCGTGTAGGAGACAAAATAGATCGCAAACGGAATTACGATAAAGAACAGCACGCACCAAAGCAGCGTCTTCGTCGTGATTTGCCAATAGTCGCTCACGCGCGCTTTGTCCGCGTCGTTTTCCCGCGCGTTGACCTGACGATAGTCCAGATAGCGCGCAATCAGCGAGCCAAAGAGCAGCACGGCAAGGCCCGCGCCCGCGTAGATGCTCGTCCATTTGCAGGCGGCGCCGATGCCGAAGAACAAGCCGGAGAGCGCGAGCGGCTTGAGCGTCTTTTTCAACCCGTCGACAAAGAAATTCATCGTGATGTACTGATACATATAATAATACATCAGCAGGATGAAAAACACGGAATAGACGTCTATGGTGGCGATGCGCGTCTGCGTAAAGTGCATGAAGTCAAACGCAAACAGCGTGGTCAGCACCAGCGCGTAGTTGGAGTTTTTGAAGAGTCGTTTACCAAAGGCGTAGAGAACCGGAAGCATGCATATACCGAACAGCGCGCCGACGACGCGCCAGCCAAACGGCGTCATGCCAAACGCCC
>JAQVML010000273.1 GCA_028703645.1 Eubacteriales bacterium | reverse complement strand
ATCAGGCCTTCCGTGCCTTCCCAAAGCTTGCGGATGTCGGCGACTTCAAACGGCTTTTCGAACTCCACATTGATGCTCTCGCTGTGGCCGTGGAACACGGGCACGCGCACGGTGGTCGCCGTTATGCGAAGAGTGGGCAGTTCGAGAATCTTTCTGGTTTCGTCGATCATCTTCTGCTCTTCTTTGGTGTAGCCGGTGTCGAGAAATACGTCGATCTGCGGCAAAACATTGCCCGCGATGGGGTACGGGAACTTCTTGGGTGCTTCGCCCTTGAGGCCGTTTTCGAGGTCGCTGTATCCGCCCATGCCCGCGCCGGAAACCGCCTGATAGGTCGAATAAATCACGCGCTTGAGGCCATATTTGACCGCGAGCGGTTTAAGCGGTACCATCGCCTGAATGGTGGAGCAATTCGGGTTAGCGATGATGCCTTTGTTCTTATACTGAGAGATTGCGTGCGCGTTGACTTCCGGCACGACGAGCGGGACGTCCGGGTCCATGCGCCAAGTGCTGGAGTTGTCGATGACCACCGCGCCGGAGGCGGCGACGATCGGGGCAAAAATCTTGGAGGTGCCGCCGCCTGCGGAGAAAAGCGCGATGTCAACGCCAAGATCTTTAAACGCATCCTCAGTCAGCTCACGAACAGTGTGTTTTTTCCCCATGAACTCGACGATAGTGCCCGCACTGCGTGCAGAGGCAAAGAGGAAGTACTCCGACGCCGGAAGTTTACGCTCTTCCAGTACGCGGAGGAACATTCTGCCGACCATCCCTGTGGCGCCGACAACTGCGATCTTGTACTGTTTCATGTTGCGCTTGTGTTCGCGATCCTGTAAACAGGAGCGCGGCCTTTCTTATAGTTAGCATGATTTTAATAAATATTCACTGGTTTGTCAAATGAGATCAGCAATATGACAGGATAAATATTTGCGGGAATGCCTATTTTGTTGTAAAATAGAAAATTGAATACGCATGCGTACTCCGTATGAATAAAACCGGAATGAACGTGGATATTCAGAGAAGGCAACGGAAACGCAACACGTTGGTAAGGAGAGCGGCGAAGTAAAATGACACAGCAATACCAGAAATTTGCCGCCTACTATGATCGCCTGATGGCGGATGTAAACTATGCGTTGTGGGCGGATTATTTGAAAGATTTGCTCCAATCAAACGGCATTTTGCCTGGAGAAGCGATTTTGGATTGCGCCTGCGGAACGGGTGAAATCACGCTGAGGCTGCATAGCGCGGGCTATCGCATGACCGGATCGGACTGTTCGGAGCAAATGCTGGAACTTGCGCAGCAAAAAGCGCGAAAGGCTGGGGCAAAGATTGCGTTTGTGCAGCAGGAATTGCAGCACATCAGCGTACACAAGCCGATTTCCGCGATCACCTGCGCTTGCGATGGCGTGAATTATCTGTTGACAAAACGGGATGTCGCGGCGTTTTTCGCGAGCGCGAACCGCGCGCTGAAGGACGGAGGATTGCTGCTTTTTGATGTTTCCAGCGCGTATAAGCTGGAGCATGTGCTCGGCGGGCAGACGTTTGGCGAGGATGAAAAGAGCTGCACTTATCTTTGGCAAAACTGTTTTGACCCGAAGACGAAATTGTTGGAGATGCGGCTTGCGTTCTTTGTGCCGGATGGGAACGGAACGTATCAAAGATTTGACGAGCGGCATGTGCAAGCGGCCCATTTGCAGGAAGAATTGACAACGGAACTTGAGCGCGCGGGTTTTCTCGTCTTAGGTGTATACGAGGCATTTACGAGAGAAGCGCCAAAAAAAGAAAGCGAACGAATTCAGTTCGTGGTACAAAAGAAATGCGAGACGGCATCGTCCCCGCAAGCAAAACAATAAGAAAGTGGATATCATTAGAGCGTATGAAAGACAGTGTTTTAACATATAAGCCAAAGTCTCAAGACCGCCTGATTCAGTGTGTTGCGGCAGACGGCATGGTCAGAATCGCATTCATCGACGGAACAAACCTCGTGCGCGAGGCACGAAAGCTTTTACACCTCTCTCGCGTGGCGACGGCGGCGCTGGGACGGCAACTGATGATGACGGTCATCATGTCCGCCGACTTGAAAGGCGAAAACGACCTCGTTTCCACCATTCTCAAAGGTGACGGCCCGGCGGGCAGTATGATCTGCACGGGCAACAGCCGCCTGGAAGTCAAGGGAAGCGTGGCAAACCCGGAGGTAGAGCTGCCCATCAACGAACTGGGCAAGCTTGACGTTGGCGGCTTTGTCGGTCGCAACGGAAAACTCTCCGTGGTCAGCGACCTTGGGTTAAAGGAACCGTATGTGGGACTGTGCAATCTCGTTTCAGGAGAGGTCGCAATCGACTTTGCGAACTATTACGCCGCGAGCTTACAGCGACCGGTATTGATCTATCTTGGCGTGCGCGTAAAAGCGGAAGACGGAAGCGTTCGCGCGGCTGCCGGCGTGTTTGCCGAACCGTTGCCCGGCTGTCCGGATGATGTGATCGATCGCCTGCAAGCAAAAAGCGACGAGATAGCGCACTTTTCCGAGCGGCTTGACGCGGGCGAAACGCCCGAGCAATTGCTGGAGAGCGCATTTGGCGAATTTGGCCTCAGCTATGTTGGCGAGCGGGAGCCGCTCTATCGTTGCGATTGCTCGCGGGAGCGGATTGAGCGCGCGCTGATCTCCATCGGCGATGACGAACTCAGCCAAATGATTGAAGAAGACCACGGCGCGGAAGTGACCTGTCGCTTTTGCGACAAAAAATATCAGTTTACTGAAGAGGACCTGCGGGCGCTGCTCAACGCGGCGACGATGAGAGAAGATGACAAAGAATAAAACAGGAAAAGTGATTCCGTTCACGCAAGGCGCTAATTTTTACATGAAGCGCGGCGCGAAGGAACTCGAAAAAAACGATTTAATCGCGGCGATTGCAAAATACCGCGAAGCATATGAGCGCGCGCCGGGAGACGCGGAGATCGCGATCGCGCTGGCGGAGATTCTCAGTCAGATGCAGCGCTTTGAGGAGAGCAACCGCATCTTGTTCCGCTTGCTTGCGGATCGGGAAGACGCGCCGCCGGAGTGCCACTTTGGCCTTGCTTGCAACTATTTTGGTTTGCAGGACTACGACCGCGCCGCGGACAGTTTGGAAGATTATCTGGAGTTGGAACCGGAAGGCGAGTTCGCCGCGGATGCGGAAGATTTTTTGGATCTGATCGACGACGACGACGCGATGTTTGAAACGACCGGCCTTCGCGGAGACGACGATTATGAAGACAACGCGGTCAACCACTTTGCGCGCTCGCTGCTTGCCAGCGGAGAAGCAAACTATGCCGTGGAGGAGTTGGAACACCGTCTGAGTCAGGCGCCCGACTCGATAAAGATTCGCGAACAGCTCGCAATCGCTTATTTCGTAGCAAACCGCAGGGACGAGGCAAAGAAGCTTGCAAACGAACTGCTTGCCGAGGATGGAGCAAATGTGTTGGCAAACAGCACGCTCGCACTCGCCGAAATCGAGGATGACAACCGTGTTTCCGCGATTG
>JAQVML010000272.1 GCA_028703645.1 Eubacteriales bacterium | reverse complement strand
GGAGGCATAGAGAAAGTGTTCCACCGGATGATGGCGCACCTCTTCCAGCACGTTGAAAAAACCCAGCACATTGCTCTCGATATAGGCGCGCGGATTCTCAATGCTGTAGCGAACACCAGCTTGCGCAGCCAGATGCACGACGACATCCGGCTTTGCCTCGGCAAACAAATGCTGCGCAAAGCCTTCGTCCGCAAGATTCCCCTCCAAAAACGAAAAGTTTGAATACGGCTCCAGTTCCTTTAATCTGGCGCGCTTCAGCGATGGGTCGTAATAGTCGTTTACGTTGTCCGCGCCAAAAACACGCATCCCCTGCCGGAGAAGACGCTTGGACAAGTGATAGCCGATAAATCCGGCGGCACCCGTCACGAGAATGACCTTTTCGCCTTGGTTGGACACGTTTTGTTCTCCTTCTATCGCCCGATTGAGTAATATTCCACGCCGCCGCGCTTCATGAGCTCGGGATCGAGGATATTGCGGCCGTCATACACCAGCGGCACGCGCATCTTCCTGCGGAACACCTCCGGCGTGAGACGGACGAACTCTTCCCATTCCGTAAAGATAAAGCAGCAAAACGCGCCTTCCAGCGCTTCCTCCACGCTGTTTGCCAGCGGCACATTCGGATACCGCTTGTGAAAATTCTGCGCCGCAATCGGGTCGTAGCAAACCACATCTGCGCCGTGTTCCAACAGTAGGCGCACGTTGTCGAGCGAGGGCGCTTCCCGCAGATCATCCGTGCCCGGCTTAAACGCAAGGCCAAGCACCGCGATCTTGACGTTTTCAAACGTCATGAGCCGCTTTTTCGCTTTTTCAAAGAGGCGAGTCTTTTGCTGGGCGTTGATCTCCACCGCAGCATCGATGGTTTTGAGCTGCGCGCCATGCTGGCGCGCCAGATAGGTCAGCGCCTTTGTGTCCTTGGGAAAACAACTGCCGCCATAGCCAACGCCCGCCTTGAGGAACTTGGCTCCGATGCGCGGATCATAACGCATACCTTCTGCTACGTCGTCGATGTTCGCTTCCACGAGTTCGCAGAGGTTCGCGATATCGTTCATATACGAAATCTTGAGCGCGAGGAAGTTGTTGCAGGCGTATTTGATCATCTCGGCCGAGCGGCGCGAGACGGAGACGATCGGCAGATCAAACGGCGCATAGATATCCAGCAACGTTTTTTTTGCGACTTCGTCCTCGGTTCCAATGATGATGCGCGCAGCGTGCATGGTATCATAGACCGCGTTGCCCTGCGCTAAAAACTCGGGATTACTTGCGACGCGAACTGTCACGTCCCGCTCCAAATTGTCCTTGATGAACTGCTCCACCTTATCGTTGGTGCCGACCGGCACGGTCGACTTCACCACCACGAGACAATCTCGCGTTACGCTCTGGGCAATCTGCCTGCAAACCGCGGCAATATAGCGAAGGTTTGCGCTGCCATCCGGCTGCTCCGGTGTGCCAACGCCGATAAAGATCGCATCCGCGTCCGAATATGCGCTCTGATAATCGCTAGTAAAGAAGAGCCTGCCTTTGTCGATGTTCTTCTTGAGCAGTTCCTCAAGCCCTTCCTCATAGATGGGCGAGATTCCCTGTCGCATCTGCGAAATCTTCTCTTCGTCCACATCCACGCAGGTGACAACATGTCCTTTTTCCGCAAAGCAAACGCCGGCAACCAATCCGACATAGCCCGTTCCGGCAACCGAAAGCTTCATTTCTATCGTTCCTCCCGTCTGAAAAGACCGCTTGCGCGGTTTGATAGACTAAATCATATTGGATGAATCGCCGCCGCAGGAGTCATCCGGCCCGCAGGCGGGTGCTTGCGCTTTGCGATTTTTGGTGAAATACGCCTTCATCGCGTTCCAGAGATATTGAAAACTTTCCAGCTTTAATAATACCGCCAATCCAAGGTAGACCGCAACACCGACGACAACCTGCAAAATCAGGCTGACCACCTCCGGCACAGACACCAGCGACACGCCGTAGACCGCGCCGCACATAACGGCGGAGAGCAGCACGGGCGGCATCATATCCCAAATCTGATCCCGCCAGCGGTAGGCAAAGAATTTTTTCATGTAGACCATCGTCACGATCATGGAGAACACGCAGGTCAGCACGTAGCCCCAGGCGATCGCAAGCGGTGTGGTAAACGCAAAAACGGAGATCGCGAGCGCCGTGAGCCCGAATACTTTTTTGATGATCTCGGAGACCAAATAGATATCGCTTCTGCCGAGCGCGAGAAGCGCTTGTAAATCGGTCGCTTCCATGGGATAAAACACATAGGCGATGCACATCATCTGAAGATACGGTACCGTCGGCATCCAGCGATCGGTCAGGAGCACATGCACAAACGGCGTTGCAATGGTAGCAAGCCCCGCCATCATGGGAACGATCATCAGCGAGGTGGAGCGATTTGTCTTTCGCACCATCTCCCGCACGCGGTCTTTGTCATCCTGATGCCGCGCATACGCGGGAAACAGCACCGACAACGCAACGCTGTTGAGGTTTTCCGAGATCATGCCGGCATATTGTTTGCCACGGCTGTAAAACGCAAGCGAATCGCCAACATAACGCGCGCCAAGAATCAAGCCGGAGATACTGTTGTAGCCCTTGTCCAGCAAGCTGGAAAGCAACAGTTTCCAGCCAAACGCAAAGTGTGATTTCGCTTTTTCAAGCGAAAAAACCAACGCGGGTTTCCAGCGATCCAGCAGCCAGAGGATAATCACGTTGCTAAAGGAACCGATGATCTGTTGCGCCACCAGCGCCCAAATGCCGAAGCCCAGATAGGCCATGCAAATGCCGATTGCGCCGGAGATCAGCGTTGTGATCAACGTCGAGATGCAGAACAGGCGAAACTCCAGCTTACGCTGAATGATCGCGCCCTGAACAGAGTTAAACGCACCGAAGAATAGCGTCAGCGCGATGACGCGCATAGCAGGAACAAACAGCGGGTCCTTATAAACCTGTGAAAGAGACGGAGCAACAAAGTAGAATATGGCGTAGAAGATACTGGCAAGGCCAAGCATGATCCAAAGTACGCTGGAAAAATCCACATTGTCCGCGTCCTTGCGCTGAACGAGGGACGTGACAAAGCCGCGCTTTACAATCGTATCCGCAAGATCGATGATGATCGTCATTGCGGCGAGCGTCGAATAGTTTTCCGGGTCGAGCATGCGGGCCAGCACGACGGAGATCACAAGCTTGACCAACTGGTTGCCGCCGCTTTCCATCGCCTTCCAGATCACGCCCGATATGGTTTTATTGCGTATTGTTGAATCCATAAATCCTTCTTTACTTTCTCCGGCTGCGCGCCCAATTCAGGTAGCGCATGGTGAGCCCGGAGAAATATTTCTCGCCAGCCAAGCGAATCTTTCGCTTTCTGGATAACTTATCGTAAAACACGCGGTAGGGAGGCCGCTTTGCCTCCTTGAGCTTGTGCTGATAGGTGAGGATCAAAAATTCCTGATAGTGAATCGCGTCCACAAACGCGTCATGATAGGTTCCGCGGGAATACGCATCGTAACCCTCGTTG
>JAQVML010000271.1 GCA_028703645.1 Eubacteriales bacterium | reverse complement strand
CACCGCCTCGCGTACGAGAAAACTGCCCGCGGGCTGCGCTTCCTCCGCGGTCTCTTCCTGCGCCAACCCCGCACTGCGGAGGTTTTCGGTCATCGCGCGCATGGCCTCGTTGATCTCGTCCATCTTGGAAGGTTTGAGGAGCAAGCGCGTGACCCCGAGGCGAATCGCCTCCTGCGCATAACCAAAGTCGCGATGCCCCGTCAGCACCGTCACTTCCAGCGCCGGAAACTCGCTCTTGAGCCCCGCAAGCATGGTCAGCCCGTCCTGATCCGGCATCTTGATATCGGTAAAAACGATCTGCGGCTGATAGCGGCGAATCATCTCCGCGCCGCTCTTTGCGTTTTGCGCGGTGGCGACCACTTCACAGCCAAAGCCGGACCAGTCGACGACCTTTTTCAAGCCTTCGAGTATGATCGCCTCGTCGTCAATTAAAACAACTCGAATCATCGGGATTCTCCTTCCCGACCATTATAGCACAATCGCTTTGCCAAAACGGAGCGCTCTCAGCCTTTGACCGCGCCAACGGTCAGGCCCTTGATGATGTTCTTTTGCAGTAGCACATAGACGATCAACACCGGCACCACCACCAGCACGACAGAGGCCGCCATGAGCCCGTAATTGACGCCCGCCTGCGAGCTGATCTCGTTGATCAGCAGCGTAATGGTCTTCTCTTTCGGATAGCGCAGGAAAAACGTCTGCGTAAACAGGTCGTTATACGACCAGAGAAAGGAGAAGATCGCAACCGTCGCAAACGAGGGCTTTGCAACCGGAATGATGATCTTGAAATAGATTTGGAACACGTTGCAGCCGTCCAGATAGGCTGCCTCTTCCAGGTCGATCGGCACGCTTCGAATAAATCCCATCAGCACCACGATTGCGAAAGCTAGATTGCCCGCAATCTGCGGCAAGACCGTTGCAAGCAGCGAAAGCCAGCGGTTTTGCGTGCTCGCGATGCCCCAGATCACCTCCATTCGAAACACGGGAATGATCGTGGAGAACACCGGAAACATCATTGCCGCGATGATCATACCATGCAAAAACTTCTGTCCTTTGAAGCGATAGCGCACCATACCGTAGGCAAAGAGCCCCGCGAGCAGCACGACCACCAGCGTCACCACGACGGAGATGAGGATGCTGTTGGTGTATCCCGCGGCAAAATCGCTTCGATCGTTTGCGGTGATGTAGTTGTCAAACGTAAAGCTATTCGTCCAGGGCCACGGAATCGAAAACGAGTCCGAGCGAATCTCCCCGCGCACGCGGAAGGAGTTGAGAATGACCCAAAGAAATGGATACGCCGTCGTGATCGCCCAGAAGATCAGCACGAGGTAGGAGACCACCTGCGAAAGAGGAATGCGTTTGGGAATCTTCGTTTTCTGTTTCATCTGCGCTTCCTCCTCTGTTAAAATTCTTTCTCTTTAAACACGCGGTTTGCTACCTGCGCCAGCAGCACGCCGAGCACCACGATGACCACCGCGATGGCGGAGCCATAGTCCACGTTTCCGCGCGTAAACGTTTGGTTATACATATACGTGCCGGTCAGCCAGGATTGATCGAGCGGGATGCCCGCACCCATCATCACCCACGGCAAATCGAACACCTTGAGCGCACCCGTGACCGCGAGGATCAGACAGGTGCAAATCACGTTTCGCAGCAGCGGCAGCGTGATGAACCGCACGCGTTTCCAGCCCGTTGCGCCGTCCAACTCCGCCGCCTCGTAAACATCGGTAGAGATGTTGTTGAGACCCGTCACGAGAATCACAAAATAGAAACCGACATATTGCCAGAGCACCGGCAGCAGCATCGTAAAAAAGTAGTGCTGCTCGTTCTTCCAGTCGATATTTGCGCTCGTGATGCCGAGGTTTTGCAGTAGCTGGTTGAGCATGCCGCCGTTGTAGAGGAAGATGAGGTTAAACAGCAGACCCAGCGCGGTTGCGCTGATGACGATCGGAAAAAAGTACAGCGTACGGAAGAACTTTTGTCCAAGCTTGATGCGGTCTACGATCAGCGCGAGCACGAGCGCCGTGCCCACCTGAAACACCAGCGTGCAACAAACGAGCAGAAGCGTGTTTTTCACCGCCGTGCGCATGCTGGGATCGTTCCAAAGCTCGACATAGTTCGTATACCAGGGCGTGTTGACGCCCGCGGCCTTGCTGCCCAGCCCGCTGATGGCAAGAAAACTGTTGATGACGTTTTGAATGAATGGATAATACAGATACACGATCAAAAACAAAAACGCTGGCAGAAGAAAAAACAGCAGCGGCGCTTTTTTCTTGTAGATCATGGAATTCATTGGTTGCCTCCGTCTGCCCGTTCCGGCCTCGCGCTGCCAAACCGTGCGTCGTAATCCAGTTGATTGAGCCAGTTGCGCTCAAAAAAGAGTGTCAGGGGCCGGCCGATCACTCGGTCGACCCCTGTTTGGTTCAAGCGGTTTTGGTCTGTTTCTTATTTGGTAAGCGCGGAATCAATCGCTTCTGCAGCAGTGATCTTGGCGGTAACGATGTTCTTCACGTTCGCGAAGAGGTCGCCGCGCTGTTCCGCCGTGAGCTTATCCTGCACGGCGCCGACCACACTGGTGGCTCCCGCGCACATCGCGATTGCGGATTTCTGGAGGCTGTCGAGGTTGTCCGCCGGGGTAACGCCGTTCTTCAGCGCGGTCACGGCGGTGACGGAGAAGATGGAGACCTGCTCGTCACTCGTCATGTATTCCACAAACTTGACGGCTGCGTCACGCTTTGCGGGATCGTCCCAAGCTTTCTTGGTGATGAAGTAGCCCATGGAGATACCGCCGATGAGGTCGGTCGCCTGGCGCTCGCCCTTGGCGGGCACATAGGTCAGCGCGAAGTCTTCGAGGTGATCCGCGCAATTGGTCTGGAAGAAACCGATCTTCCAGCTGCCGTCAATCAGGAACGCGGCCTGACCATCGGCCATCAGCTGAACGGTCTCGGCATCCGTCGCGGTGAGGGTATTCTCCGGCAGGTAACCCGCGTCATACAACGCCTTGATGTCTTCGAGGCCCTTTGCCCACTTCATGCCGGTTTCATCGGTAGAAGCCGCGGGCAAGGTCAGGTGGTTTGCGGTATTGCCATTGTTGTAAACAGAGAACTCAAACCAATAATGCGGAACTTCCTGCAGAGAAACCGCCACCGGCGTAAAGCCAGCGTCTTTAATCTTCTGGCAGTCGAGCAGGAATTGATCCCAAGTGTAGTCCGCGCCCGGCATGGTCACGCCCGCGGCTGCCAACACCTTGGTGTTGACATACATGCTTTCCCAGTAGCCATTGACCGGCACGCTATAGATCTTGCCGTCCACAGCGGAGGGAACGAGCATCTCGTCCTTCATGTTTGTCGCATATTCGGGATACGCCGCGCGGATTTCGTCCAGAGAGACGACCTTGCCTGCGGAGACGATTGCGTCGGAGTCGTTGCCGTTGAAGTAGAAGAGTACGTCGGGCTCGGTGCCGGTTTCAAAGTCGGTCATGACTTTGGCTTTCCACTCTTCGTTGGAGGTGGCGGAAGCGTCGAGCA
>JAQVML010000270.1 GCA_028703645.1 Eubacteriales bacterium | reverse complement strand
CCACGCAGTTCGATCACCTCTCCAATCAAATGCTTTTCGGATACGCGGACAACGTCGTACATCTGTACGTCCGCCATGCCGTCCGCTACGATGAGCGGCCCCGAGACTTTTATGATCCTTCCTTGCATGCTGGTTACCCTTTCGTCGTCGTAAAAAATCGTTTTACGGTGATGCGCTGCAATGCGATTGCGAGCAGCGCGAATTCTAGAATGATTTCATCCAATTACTGATTGGATAGAATGTCCATACCGACAGCTTTTTCCACATTTTGCCGAAGCATTTTTTCGCCGACACCGCGCGAGCCCTGATTATCGGGAATCGGAATAATAGCGGGATATGCCTGGCTCTTAAACTCCTCGATCGTCTCCGCGCAGGCGGCAAACAGCTTTTCTGTAACGAATATGGTGACGTATCCTTCCCTCGCGAGGCGGTGAAGTGTGCGGTTTGCGCTCTCCCCCTCGTCCTCAAAAAACACGTCCAACCCAACCGCTTTAAAAAGCAATACGGAGTCGCGGTCTCCGATGACACCAATTTTAGCCATAGAGTTCCCTCAATCTTTCCGAAATAATCGCGTCGTCAAGGCCGTTGCGCTTCACGGTTAAGATCAGGCGCACGGCTTTTGCCTCGCGATCCCGCGCCAGATAATATCCTACGATCGGGAAAATCGTCATGCTCTCGTGCCGATGATCGTTGACGAGAGAAAGCAGATAATCGTCCCGCGCTTTTTCCAGCATCGAGATGCTTCCGGTCGCGAGCATGCGGTTTAGCCCCTCTTGCAGTGCGCTTTTTGCGACGCTTGTGGAGATCGCTTTGGTCAACGTCTCGGCGGAGAGCTCATATGCCGCAATCAGCGCGTCGCATTTTACTCCAGCACTCGGCAGCAAAACTTCTTTCAGGTCTTCTTTCTGTGCGCCCATTGCGCGCATGCGAAGAAAGGTGATCACATTATTAAAATCGCAAAGCGCCGCAAAATATTGCCGGATAAACGGTTCCTTGACGCGGTCTGCCTCGTTTAGGCAATGCGCATGGTAGCCATAGTCGGCATACACGCTAACGAGCTGCGGTTCCTGCGAAATCTTCAGCTTCGCTTCCAAGCGGTTCATGGCGTTCCGAAGCGCCTCAGGCAAGAGATCATACTTCGCGTTCGCGACCATGGTACCGAGTTGTTCGCGGGTAAAGAGCCCGCCATCAAGCCAGATCACATCTGTGCTTCCCAAGAGCCGCGCTTTGATCAGCATCTTTAAATTTTGGACATCCGTCTGCAGCAAAAACAAATCCGTCAGCGCAGCATCCGGCGAAAGATCGCGAATCGTCTCCGCCGTTTGTCTGCGAACAGACTCGATCATACGCTCCGTGTCTTCACTCGTTGCGTCAGGCAGATTTCCATATTTCGCGTCGGAAAGCATCCGAAGCGCGTCCTCCAGCGAACCCTCGGCCATTCGGCGGACGGTGTCTCTGCCAAAGAGCGACTTTTCCAGCGCACTGATTCGCGCGCAAGCATAGGCGTAACTTGGCTGTGGCATGAAACCCTCCCCTCCGCTCAGTCGAACAGCAGTTGATAGACCGCTGTCTCTTCCGCGTCACGAACAGTATCCAGCAAGGAGCGGAACGAGCAATCTTTCTCGTATCCGCTGCCCAGCAGAATGAACCCTCCGTCAATCGCGGCATCGTTATTTGCAAGCGTAAGCTTCTTTTCCGGCTGCTCGGCGATAATCGCGGCAAGCGCCGCGCGATCCGCCTTTGCGGGCGAAACCATCTCTCCGCCTTCCGCGTAGTCTTTGATCATACGCGCGCAGATTGCTTTTCTCGTCTCACCGTCCAGCGAGAGTACGGCGTCATAGGCGCGCGTAAAAGCTTTGTCGATCACGGCGCGTTTTTTACGAAGTGCGTCCTTCTTTGCGTCCAGCGATGCGCGCGTTTGATAACCGCCAATAACGGTCTTCACCGCGTTTTCACGCTGGCTTTTCAGCTCCGCGCGGCGTGCGGAAAGCGTCTTCTCGCTCTCATGCTGAATCTCTTGCACGACTTTTTGCGCATCTTCCAGCACAACGCGCGCCTCATCCTGCGCATCGAGAACGATGCGCTCGGCGAGTTTATTGGTTCCGGAGATGGATATCGTTGCCATTGGCTGCTCCTTATCTGGTAATAAACGTTTTCTTATGCTACCTTAACGCCATTGACGAGCAGGAAGGAGATCAGCAGAGCCAGAACCGCGTAGGTTTCGACCATGACGGTCATCAGCATCGCTTTGCCTTGTTCTTCGGGCTTTTTTGCAACAAGGTTGATACCGGCAACGGCAACTTTACCCTGCGCAATTGCGGAGAGCAGACCGCCGAACGCGATCGGAATTGCCGCGAGAAACAGGCTTAAGCCAGCGGTCGCACTCAGCGTGGCGGCGCCCGAAAGGAGTCCCGCTTTGGAAGCGATGACAAACGCAATCAGCAGGCCGTAGATGCCCTGTGTGCCCGGCAGAAGCTGTAACAGCAAGCAGGAACCGAAACGATCCGGGTCCTCCGAAACCACGCCCGCGCTCGCCTGTCCCGCGAGACCTACGCCAAGAGCGCTGCCTACGCCCGCCATAACCGCTGCCATCGCGGCGCCAGCCGCCGCAAAAATTGTGCCCCATTGAAGATCCATTGTAAATTTGCCTCCTTCGTCATATGTGGATAACGTTGTTTTTTTGAATCGAAACCGAAGCTTATTCGGGATTCGGTGACTGTTGGTTCGTGACGCGGACATGCCGCGTCCGATAGGAAAGCGGGCGGAATTCGCGACCGCCGGGCTCGTAGAACTTGCCATAAAACTCAACATACTGAAGTCTCGCGCAATGCACAAACGCGCCGAGCGTATTGATTGCAATGTTGAATCCATGCAGCGCCACCAGCAAAACACAAGCGACGATGATGCCAAGGATACGCAACACTAAAATCGGTGAACCCATGAGCATCTTACAGAGTTCGTTGAAGACCGAGGCGATAACGCCGGTTGCGATGCCCAGCGCGAAGAGGCGCGCATAGGAGAGAATATCGGAAAGATACCCCGTCACCTGATAGAGTTCGCCAAGTCCGGACAGGGTTCGCATGACCGGGTTTTTGTTTGCGCGGCCTTTGAACAGCAGAATCATCACCGCGCCCAAGCCGGCCATCGCAAGACCGATTGTGCCAATCACCGCCGGTAAGCCCTGCACCGCGGAGGGAACCGCATACACGATCAATCCAACGATGATGAGAATCCAGGATAAGCTATCGAAGATTGCGCTCTGCCAGTCCCCGCGTGAAAACGCAATCTTCATCTTCAGCGCCACGCCGAAGAGAATATGCAGTACGCCGAGGCCAAAGCACAGAATCAGCATGCCAATCGGGTTGCTCATCGGGTCCACAAACAGCGGGAAAACGTTGTTTGTGCCAAGCAGCGTGTCAAAATCCATGCCGAAGATCGTGCCGACCAGCACACCCCAAACGATGGTTGAGATGCCGCCCCAGAATAGCACACGCGCAAAGCCGTCGCTCATGCCGGTCGGCTTTTTGAGCTTGATGTACAGCGCGGTCATAACCGCCA
>JAQVML010000269.1 GCA_028703645.1 Eubacteriales bacterium | reverse complement strand
ATGTCGAGGCCGAACCGCGTGAGGAAAACCGCGCGATCGATTCCGCGCACGAGTCGAAGCCCGAGCATCACGCACTCAAACATTTCGTCTCTTGGCGCGAGCGGAATCGTTTCGGAAAGCGGGCGTTTGCCCCGCGCGATCAGTCGATCATACTCCTCCAACGAATCCACATTTGCCGTTCGCGTCCAGTGCTTTTGCCGCACCACGCCGTGCGCTGCTACGCCAAAGCCAAGGTATTCGCCGTTGAGCCAATAGTTGAGGTTATGACGGCATTCATACCCTTCCCGCGCGAAATTACTGATCTCGTAACGGTGGTATCCCCTCATCTCCAAATAGTCGATACCCGCGTCCTGCATGTCCGCGACGATATCTTCGTCCGGCACCGTGGTTTCACCGCGTTCCACGCGCAGATACAACGGCGTATGCTCCTCCAAAATCAGCGAATACGCGGAGATGTGCTGTACGCCGAGGTCGCAGACCGTCTTGAGCGAATCGAGGTATTGCTCGATCGTTTGATTCGGCAACCCGTGCATCAAATCGACATTGATGTTGTCAAACCCCGCCGCTCTTGCGCGATGCAGTGTCTCTTCAAACTGAGCAAACGAGTGGATGCGTCCAATCGATTGGAGCAGCGCGTCGTGTGTGCTCTGTAGCCCGATCGAGAGGCGGTTGATGCCCGCTTCGCGATAGGCCGCGAGCTTCTCCGGCGTGACCGTTCCGGGGTTTGACTCCATCGAAAGTTCCGCGTTTGCGCGGATGTCAAACCGCTCCCGCAGCGCGGTCATAATCCGCCGCATTTGATCTCCCGTGAGCAGCGAGGGCGTACCGCCGCCGAAGAACACGGTATCAAACGCGGCGGGATAGCTCCCGCCGCTTGAAACAAGCTCGATTTCGCGGATCAGCGCACCCACATACGCCTCCGGCACGCTTCCTTCAGGAAAGCTGACAAAGTCGCAATAGGCGCATTTTCTCACGCAAAACGGAATATGTAGGTAGATGCCCGCCATCGTCAGTTGATGCGCAGCACGCTCATAAACGCGTCGCTCGGCAAGGACACGGTGCCGACCTGTCGCATACGCTTCTTGCCCTCTTTCTGTTTCTCCAGCAGCTTCTTTTTGCGCGTGATGTCGCCGCCGTAGCACTTGGCGAGAACGTCCTTGCGCACGGCGCGGACGGTTTCCCGCGCGATGATCTTGCCGCCGATTGCCGCCTGAACGGGAATCTCAAACTGCTGACGCGGAATGACTTCGCAGAGCTTCTCCGCCACGGCGCGGCCCTTTGCATAGGCGCGGTCGCGGTGAACGATGGTGCTCAGCGCGTCGCACACGTCGCCATTGAGCAGGAAGTCGAGCTTCACAAGGTCGCTCTTTTCATATCCCTTGAGTTCATAGTCAAACGAGGCATATCCCCTGCTGCGGCTCTTGAGCTGATCGAAAAAGTCATAAATGATCTCGTTGAGCGGCAGGACATAGTGGATGCGCACGCGCGATTCTTCAATGTAGTTCATGTCTACAAACTCGCCTCTGCGCTCCTGACAGATCTCCATGATGGAACCCACGTATTCCGACGGGGTCATGATCGTCGCGTTGACAACCGGCTCCTCAAGCTGCTCAATCTCCGTTACCGGCGGCAGGTTGGAAGGGTTGTCGATCATCGTCTCTTCGCCGGAGGTGAGCCGCACTTTATAGATGACGCTCGGCGCGGTGGTCACGAGGTCTAGATCAAACTCGCGCTCCAATCGCTCCTGAATGATCTCCATATGCAGTAAACCCAAGAACCCGCAACGGAACCCATACCCCAACGCGTTGCTCGTCTCCTGTTCATAGGAAAGCGAGGCATCGTTGAGCTGAAGCTTGTCCAGTGCGTCCCGCAGGTCGCCATATTGCGCGCCATCCGCAGGATAGATACCGCAGAACACCATCGGGTTCGCCTGTTTATAGCCCGGCAGCGGTTTCTTTGCGGGATGCTCGGCGGAGGTGATCGTGTCGCCGACCTTCGTCTCCGCGACGCTCTTGATCGAAGCTGCAATATAGCCGACCTCGCCCGCCGTGAGCTCGTCCACCGCCATCGGCGCGGGCGTGAATACGCCGACCTCGGTCACTTCAAACTCATGCCCGCTCGCCATGGAGCGAATGCGCATGCCTTCCTTCACCGTGCCGTCAAACACGCGCACATAGGTCAGCGCGCCTTTATAGTTGTCGTAAAAGCAATCGAATACCAGCGCGGTCAGCGGCGCTTCCGGATCGCCAACCGGCGGCGGAACCGTGGCAACCACAGCCGCAAGCACCTGATCGACGTGAAGTCCGTTTTTCGCCGAAATCATTGGCGCGGAGTGCGCCTCGATGCCGATCACGTCCTCAATCTCCTGCGCGGTGCGCTCCGGCTCCGCGCTTGGCAAATCGATCTTGTTGATGACGGGCACGACCTCCAGGCCGTTGTCCACCGCGAGATAGACGTTTGCCAACGTCTGTGCCTCGATGCCCTGCGTCGCGTCCACGACCAACACCGCGCCTTCACAAGCCGCCAGCGCGCGGCTGACTTCGTAGTTGAAATCCACGTGCCCTGGCGTGTCGATGAGGTTAAACATATAGCGTTTGCCGTCGGTATGCGTATAAAACATCCGCACCGCAGAGGATTTAATCGTAATTCCGCGCTCGCGCTCAATATCCATCGAGTCGAGCAGCTGCTCCGACATATCACGGGCGGCGACGGTGTCCGTCAACTCCATCATTCGGTCGGCCAACGTCGATTTGCCGTGGTCGATATGCGCGATGATGGAAAAATTTCGAATCAGTTCGTTGGGGTATGCCATGTGATTCCCTCCCATATTTCGGGTTTCATCATACTGTATCTTGATAGGGAATGCAAGATTGACCTTTCGCTTTGCAAGGGCTTGCTCAAAACGCAAATACGGCGACGCAAAATGCGCCGCCGTATACGAAACCGTGTCTCAAGAGATGGGTCGTCTTGCGACGACGAAGTTTCTGCGCCAATAGGTGGTCTTCGCGCCTCGACGAACGACCTTGCCGTTTGCGGAGGACGCATCGATCATCTCGCCACCACCGACGTAGATGCCGACATGGCCGATGGAGTTGCTGTCGTCCGACTTGAAGAATAGCAAATCTCCACGCTGTACATCGGAGAGACTGGATATCTTCTTCCAGCTTGAGGTCTTGCTCAATCCTGCGGCGTTGAGGCGGCGCGTATACACGTTTGCCTGTCTCAGGCAATAGACAACCAATCCAGAGCAGTCGAAGGAATCCGGCCCGCTCTTGCCGAGGATATATGGATCTCCAAGCTGCTTTTTCGCGGCGTTGATGAGCTTATCGATACGACCGGCCGCAGAGGAAGCCCGCGCCAGAGCCGCCTGCTTCTTTTTCTCCGCGATGATCTCCTGCTCTTTGGTATAAGAAACGCGTGCGTCGGGAGAGTTGATCGCCTCCAGCGTCTTCTCGCCTGCCTTGCCGTCTTTGGTTAAATAGTTGCGACGTTGAAAATCCTTGACCGCGTCTACGGTATCCGTGCCAAAATAGCTGGTGACCTGATTGCTTTCCAGATAC
>JAQVML010000268.1 GCA_028703645.1 Eubacteriales bacterium | reverse complement strand
GCCGAGCATCCAGCTCGCTGCCTCGCAGGTCTTTAGAAACCCGGTGCCGCCCGGGGCTTCAAACCCGCCGCCGCAGTTGATGGAGGCGTTGAGTTTATAGATGCCCTTCACGCCGGGAATCTTTGCGTAGGTATCGCGCGGAAGCGAGATAAGGTCTACGCGATTTTTGTCGAAGTTGATCGCCATGACCATCATGACGTCCGAATGATACTCGTGCTTTCCGTTCCAGGTCTCGCGTTCTTGCGCATAGTCCACGCCGATGAGCAGCACGTTGACGATATTTTGCATCATGGACGTATCCGCCTGCGCACTGATCACCTCATAAGGATCGAGCGTCGGCGTTGGCGTCGGCGGGGCGAGATCCGGACTTGCGGTGGTTGCGGAAGGATCGACCGCGATCACCTCCGGTTGAATCTGCTGCGTGTTATCCGCAAACTGCGCGCGGGGATTGAGAAGCAGCGCATAGGCAAACACGCCGCCGACCGCAAGCAAAAGAATGCCGCCAACCAGCAGCACGGCCCAAAGCGCGCGCTTCTTTTTCTTCGGGTGTCGATGCACGGCGCGTACATGCGTGGAAGGAAACACGTCTGTTGGAACAAACGCCTCTACCTCCATGCCGGTTTCATCATATTCGGGCTCCGCTTCTCTTTGCGGCACCAGTGCGGTCTCCTGTTTGCGCGGTTTCTTTCCGCGTGTTTTCTTCGATTGGTCTCCCTGCTCGGGATGATGATCGGGTGTTCGGGTCATTGCTTCGCCGTGTCCTTTCCGTCTTTCCATACCGTTCTTATTATAGCAGGATTTCGCAAAAATCCGCCGCGCATTCGAATTATTACAAATAGTTTACAAAGTAATCATGTGAAAAGCCGGAAAAAACGGCGGTTTTGCGCAGAAAAGCAAAGAAAATGACATTCTTGGGACAAAGCCTGCTTATGCTTTTCACATACGAGGAAATAGGGTATACTATACACTGCGTTAATCAGACGGTCCTTTGTTTTTGACACAAAACAAGGATAACCCCTTGACTCTCGCAAGCAAAATTTGTGTTTTTCGAGCAGCCTTATATCGAACAACCTTAAAAGGAGTGTTCCTATGGTCGTCATTATTCCGGCGTATCAGCCGGACGAAAAGCTCTGTCGTCTCGTGCTCGACCTGCATGAGAAAACGAAATATGACCTCATCATTGTCAACGACGGCAGCGACGCAACTAAGCGTCCGCTCTTTGACTCGCTGGAACCATATGCAAAGATCATCCACCACAGCGTCAACCGCGGCAAGGGCGCGGCGCTGAAGACCGCGCTTACCTATATCTATGACCAATATCCGGCGGACGAAGGCGTCGTCACCATCGACGCGGACGGACAGCACCTGCCGGACGACATCATCCGCGTCAGCAAAGCCTGGGAAGCGGCGCCGGAGAAGCTGGTGCTTGGCAGCCGCCAGTTTACCGGCAACGTGCCTTTTAAGAGCCGCGCGGGCAACGCCATTACAAGAGCGGTATTCGCGATCTCCACCGGCGTAAAGATCTACGACACGCAGACGGGCCTCCGCGCCTTTGGCGTGTTCCGCATCCCGATGCTGCTGGATATGAAGGGCGATCGCTATGAGTACGAGATCAACGTGCTCCTCTATGCCACGCGGCACCGAATTCCGATTGAAGAGGTTACCATCGAAACTGTGTATATCGAAGACAATAAATCCTCGCATTTTAACGCCGTTCGCGACGGCTGGCGCATCTATAAGATGATCCTGTTCTTTGTCGCTTCCTCTTTGGTTGCGATGTTGTTGGACTATGTTCTTCTGCTGCTCTTTTCTGCAAGCACGAAGGGCATGGCGCAGTCGCTGCTCATCAGCGTCGTCGGCGCACGCGTGTTAAGCTCGCTCGCCAACTATTTCATGAACTGCAAGCTGGTGTTTGAAAACAGAAGCCGCGCGAGCATTTTTCGCTATTATCTGCTCGTAGCCGGCATTCTGATCGTCAACTATGGCCTGATGGTCGCCATTACGCACGTGATGCCGCTTGCCATCGGAAAAATTCTCGTGGAGCTCGTGCTCTACCCCGTCAGCTTCTTCATGCAGCGTAAATACGTTTTTCCGCCGCAGAGCGAAGAGATTGGGCCGGGAGCCTGATCCCTTGCGCTTGTCGGCAGACGATATACCAAGTCAGGAGGATCGTTTTTCATCATGATGAATCCCCGTACCAAATCCATCAAGCGCTTGATTACAGCAATTGTTGTCGATCTCGTGGTATTGGGCGCTTTTCTGGGCGCATTTACTTATTTCTATTTTTTAAGAGAGCGGGACTATGCGCCAAAGGCACTCACCAGCCCGACTCCTGTCGCCGAAGTCGCGACAACGGTACCTGCCGTAGACGCGCAGACAAGCGCCGCACCGACGCAGGACGTTGCCACCCCGACGCCGGAAGTGATCGACACGGGGCTTCTGGGCGGCAAGTACGCGGAGAAATTCACGACCGGCGAAGTAGAACAGACCGATACCTCGTATCGGAGCGCGAATGTCTCCATTGAGGTCACCAAGAACACCGCCGGAACCGAAAGCAAACCCATTGTTTACTATCTGGCCGATATCTATATCAAGGATATCTCCAGTTTCCGCACGGCGGTAGCGCTGGACTATAAGGATCAAAACGAGGGCGATCGCAAAAACGTGATGTCCACGCTGCAACTCTCGCAGTTGACGAAGTCGATCATCGGTTTGTCCGGCGATAACTTCGCGTTTCATGATGGCATCGTCGTTCGCAACGGCGTGGAGTGGGAGAGAATTCTGCCCGTCTATGGCGACGTTTGCGTGCTGTATTACGACGGCACGATGGAAACCTATTCCCAGAAAATCAAAAATGCTCAGGTTGACGAAATCTATGCCAAAGAGCCGTATCAAATTTGGACATTCGGTCCGCAACTGCTGGAGGACGGGCAGGTGCCCTCCTCGTTTGCAAACAGAAAAGCAAACCCGCTTTCCGCAATTGGATATTACGAACCGGGACATTACTGCTTTATCCTTGTGGATGGACGGCAGAAGGATTATTCCTGGGGAATGACCTATGCGCAGTTGGCGCAGGTGTTCTATGATCTCGGTTGCAAGTTTGCTTTCAATCTGGACGGCGGCGACACGGCGGTCATGACCTATCTGGGTGAATGGCGCAGCCAGCCGGAGGAGTCTTCTCCGCGCGACACCAGTGATATTCTCTATGTCGTCGAGCCAACCGCGGCAAACGGTCAGTAAAGGAGGGAAATCGGTATGAAACGCATTTTATCCCGCGCACTGCCGCACCTGACCATCATTCTCGGTGTGATGACGCTTGTATTTTATGTTGTAGACGGGTTTAACGCCGTCATGGCATTCATGGCAAGCGAGCTATCCAAGCAAGTGTTTCTGGTGCTCGCCATTTGCGCCATCATCAGCTCCATCATGCTCATCTCCCGCCAATGGAAGGATGACGACCGCAAGGCAAGAAAAGCCGCTCGGTTTTTAGAACAGACGAAACCTGCCGTTTCACTCGAAGATGTCGATCCATTTAAAAATGACGACAATGACTTCACCCTC
>JAQVML010000267.1 GCA_028703645.1 Eubacteriales bacterium | reverse complement strand
TTGCGCTGGCATAGGAGCCGGAGAGGCTGCTGGAGAGCGTGACGGCAAATGCATCATCCTTGCCAAACGCATCGGCATACTGTCCCGGCGCGGGCGCCGCGGAGCCGATGCGCGCTTTACAGGCTTTCATGCGCGCCATGAAGTCCGGCAGATCCAGATTTTCGTCGTCCACATAGGAATCTTCGCCCAGGGTCAGTGTCAGCGGAACGCTTTTTACGCCCCACTCGGCGCGTAACTCATCCGTCAGATCACAGCTGCTGTCGGCTACAAGTGTATATGACATAGATTATTTCTCCAATTGATGGTTCACTTCACGCGAACACACAGCTATATTTTAGTCAATTTTATTCAAACGAAGTTCAATAGAACTTCAACAAATCCTCAACTAAAGTGCGTATTTCTGTTGCGTTATGCGGAAAGAAGACAGAAAATCATCAACACAACCCTTCGTGTGCGTTAAGATTTGTCGTAAAAAAAGCCGGAACGTATATGCGTCCGACTCAGATAACATTGCGAACTGGTGATTTATGCGGCTTTCACGGGTTCGTTTTTGAGGAAGACCGATATCTCCGTGCCCTTGCCTTCTTTGCTTAGTAACTCAATGGTGCCGCCGCTGAGGGAGATGATGCGCCGCACCAGCGCGAGCCCGAGCCCGCTGCCCTGACCGGAATGCGAGCGCTCGCCTTGATAAAACTTGTCAAACGCATGCTGGCGCACTTCTTCGGTCATGCCAATGCCGTTGTCGCGAATGCGAACGACGACCTTGCCGTCAAACACGCCACAGCAGATGAACAGCGTGCCACCGGGACGCGAAAACTTGATCGCGTTGTCGATGAGATTGCTCCAAACCTGCGCAAGCAGCGCTTTACTGCCGTAGATCTGCGTTGCTTCCAGCGCGAGGTCGATGTTGAGCTCCTTTTCCTCCCAGCGCGATTCAAAGCTCAGCAATACGCGGCGAATCTGCTCGTCGAGCATATAGGCTTCCTGCTGAAGCACGATCTCTTGATTTTCCAATTGGGAAAGCGAGAGAATGCTTTGGGTGAGCTTGGAAAGCCTGCTGGTGTTTTCAAGGATGCGGGAGACATAGGTTGCCTGTTCCTCTTTGCTCAGGCGATCGTCCTGCAACAGCGTTGCGTACCCTTCAATGGCGGAAAGCGGCGTTTTAAACTCGTGGGAAACATTGCTGACAAAATCGCTGCGGAGCGTCTCGGTATTGGAGAGCTCCTTGACCATGATGTTAAAACTGGTGGCGATCTCCTCAATCTCTTTTGCAATGCTCTTCTCCTCCAACCGGACGGAGAAGTCCCCGCGGGAGACCTTTTTTGCCGCGTCGTTGATCTTCACAAGCGGAGAGAGCATTTTTGTGCTCGTGTAGGCGGCGATGCCGATTCCGATGACGGTTGAGAAGATACCCATATACGTGCTGGAGGTTACGACCGCAGTAATCGTGTCGATATTGAGCCGGAGCAACACAAAAATGACGCCGAATGTCAGCGCCATTGAGACCGCGATGATGACCGCGATGATGACGGCAAAGATCTGCGCTGCGCGCGGGCGGGCTTTGATCTGCGGCAATTTACGCATGCTTTTTTACCGCCTTGTAACCAAGACCGCGGATGGTGATGATTTCGAACTGCGCGGTGTCTTTAAAACGCTCGCGAAGTCGACTGATGTGTACATCCAGCGTGTGGGGATCGCTCTCGGTGTCCATGCCCCAAATTTCGTCCATGATTTGCTGCTTGGTGAACACGCGGTTGGGGTTGGAGAGCAGTTTATAGAGAATATAGAACTCCTTTTGCGGCAAAACGCTGCAATCGCCCGCGATGCAGACGGTCAGGTCGTCGTAGCGCAGCTCTGCGTTTTCAAAGCGAATCTTTTTTTCGTTGACGATTTGCGCGCGCTTGAGTAGCGCGTTGATGCGCAAAATCATCTCGTTGACGTTGATCGGCTTGACCATATAGTCGTCCGTTCCCGCGAGAAAGCCGCTTTGCATGTCCTCAAAGTTGTCTTTTGCGGTGATGATGAGAACGGGCATATTCAGCGCGTTTTGGCGAAGGCTCTTGATGAACTCGAAACCGTTCATATTCGGCATCATGATGTCCGTCACAATCAGATCGATATACTGCTTTTCGAGCACATCCCAGGCTTCCACGCCGTCGCGCGCTTCATGATAGACAAACCCATTTTTGGAGAGCACGGTGCAAAACAATTCGCGCAGTGCCCGGTCGTCTTCCACGACGAGAATGTGAAACATCGTACCCCTCCCTGATGCGTTCAACACAAATGCAAAAACTCGCAAATCCTGCGGGTCGATTTATACGATAACAGGGTTCCTTCAATTTCTTGTCAAATCACGTCAATTTCTGCTCGGCTCGTCAAATAAGTCGCTGTCCTGCGGCAGCCCGGCGTAGAGGACGACGAGTCGGCCCTCCCGTACGCTGACCTCGGCAGGAGAACCCGTAAAGGCGTTGCTGACGCCCAGCGGGTTCGTGTCCGTCAGCGTCGCGTCGGTGAGCGCATAGGCAAGCCCTCGCTCATAGACGCCGAGCGCCTCTTTGCCAAAGCAGAAGACCGAGACGATGCCGCTCAATCCAGCGCGAAAACGCAGAGATTCGTTTTGCAAAAACGTGATCGTTTCTCCCTCGCCAAGAAGCGCTGCGCGCGCGCCGTTTTCGCGCAGAAACGCAAGGGTTTGAATGTTTGCCAGCGTGTGGTCAAGCCTGCCGCCCACGCCGCCGAGCAGAAGAAACGCGCGGTA
Source organism: Eubacteriales bacterium (assembly GCA_028703645.1). Lineage (GTDB taxonomy): Bacteria > Bacillota > Clostridia > Christensenellales > CAG-138 > UBA7703. The sequence goes on along the minus strand of JAQVML010000267.1, from coordinate 804 downwards.
ACCGCGATTTAGGCCGATTCGCGCGGCGAGCATGGTGTCCGTGTCGTCCTTTTCGACCGGATGGCGAACGACGTTTTCATGTTCGGGAACATACCCCAGAGAATCAAAATCCCCGACCACAAGATCGGCGTGGACGCCGCCCATCTGCGCATAGCCGCCATCCGCCGCGATCACGAGATCGCGGCTGTCCGGCTGAAATGAATGATTCTGCGGCAGGGCGCAGACGATATAGCAAACTGGCATATGGTTCATGGTGTTCGCTTCCGATCCGGTTTTTGCAGAAAGACAGAGAAATGTGTATTTCTGCTCATGTGTGGTGCTTTGTTGTATTTATACCATGTTTTTTCGCGCAAAGAAAGCGCAAAGCCTTCTCAAAAGTGACGAAAAAAGGGAAATATTGCCAGAAAATCGGCGTTTTTTCACACGCGGGTATGATATAATAGCCTCTATGATCCGTTTGACCTGTCAAATGGAGATCGAAAGGAGCGCACGGATTGCCGGGTTTATTGATCAGCGATGCACTGGATTCGTTCACCGCTGTGGATGTGGAGACGCCGAACCGCTATTCCCGCTCAATCTGCTCCATCGGCATCGTTCGTGTGGATGGAGAAGGGGCGCCGGTGCGGTTGCACTACCTCGTGAATCCTTGCGACGAGTTTGACGCGGCGAATATCGCCATACACGGCATCCGGCCGCGGGATGTGGAAAACGAACCGTCTTTATCCGAACTTTGGCCAAAGATTGAGCCGTATTTCACCGGGTGTCTGCTGGTTGCGCACAACGCGCTGTTCGATCTGCCGGTGA
>JAQVML010000266.1 GCA_028703645.1 Eubacteriales bacterium | reverse complement strand
CAGAATGGACGTGGTCTGCCCTTTTTCAACACCGGCTTTTTTGGAAAGCACCGAAACCGTCTTGTTGGTGTCGTCGCCAAACAGATGCTGCAAAATCTTTGCGCTGTCCTTGGAATCCACGTTGGAAAGAAAGGATGTCACGTCCGAAGCATCGCTGCCCGCGTGATCGGAGAGCGCTTGCGTCAGCGCCTGTTCCCCTTTCTTCGTGCTGGCGTTTTTCTGCATTCCCTCCAGCATCAGCGGCAGCGCCGCGCCAATGACGGACTCCACTTGGGACTTCTTTGCCCCGCTGTTTTTGCTCAGCGTGCTGACGGTGTCGCCGCCCAACATCGTATCGAGCAGGATATCGGTGTAATTCATAGCGTTTTCCCTTTCCGGTCTAAACTCTTTCATTCTTACTCATAGAATAACCGAATTGTTTCGCTTGATCTGTGATCTTGTATCGTAATCACTTCAAAATGTGATGAAACGCCGTTTTGATCGAAAACCGCCATCCCGTTCAAAGGCGACATCTTGTTTTATATGCGCTGGGCGCGTTGATTCCACTGCGCAAACTCAATGTACTTCTATCGATTATTTGCCTTTCAAGCGCTCTGATCGTTTAAAATCAGCATGAGAATCTGCGCTTCCTCCGCGCTGGTGTTTTTCAGCGCGTGGCTTTCTCCGCTCGCGCAAAGATGCATATCTCCGCGGCGCATCGTCTGCCAAACGCCGCCGTCCAGCACCTCTACCGTGCCCGCGAGCACATAATACACCTCAAACTCGCCGTCATGCCGATGCTCGCCAATCGAGGCACCCGCAGGCAACTCGGTTCTGGAAAAGAGCTTGCCCGCGCCATACGATTCGTCCGTGAGTAAAAAATCGTGGAAAGCGACTGCGCCGTCTCCGCCGCGCACGTTTTCGCGAATGCGAACCTGTTGTTCTCCCGCTGTTTTAATCATTTGATTATCTCCTTATTTACTCTAGTGATAGAATTTGAATCTCAGATATTTCCGGTATAAACGTACGTTAAGTATTCTTTTGCAATCTTCGACAGTCGCAGCACCGTCTCAACCGGCGTTGGAACTGCGTTTTTCATTCGGTGCCTCGGGAAAAAGCGCGAAAGATGCAGCGGTATCGCGGACGAGATGGATGCGATCCACTCGCACTGCGCGCGTAGTTCGTCCTCGCCATCGTTGAACCCCGGTACGATCAGGGTCGTGAGTTCGATGTGGATTTTTCCGTGCGCCTGCGCTATGGCAGACTTCACCGTCTCAAAATCACCGCCAAGAGAGCGATATTTCTCCTGCGAAAATGCTTTTAGGTCAATATTTGCCGCGTCTACAAACGGAAGCAGCTTTTCCCACGGCTTTGTCAGAATCATGCCGTTCGTCACAAGTACGATCCTTAACCCTTGCGGCTTTGCGAGCTTCGCGCAATCCAGCACATACTCGTAGCCAATCAGAGGCTCGTTATAGGTAAACGCCAGCCCGATGTTTCCCTGCGGGCGGTATGCCTCGGCGAGGGTCACCAGCGACTCCGGCGAGATGTGTTCCCACCCGATGGTTTCGCTGTTTGCGCGCGCGATCTCGCAGTTTTGGCAATAGCCACAGTCCATGTTGCAGCCATAGCTGCCGACGGAGAGAATCTTTGATTCGGGATAAAACCGCCTCAGCGGCTTTTTCTCGATCGGATCGAGCGCGAGGCTCGTCACCCTGCCATAGTTTTCGCAGACGATCTTTCCCGCGCGATTGATCCGCGCGCGGCAGAAGCCAACCTGCTCTTCCATCAACGCGCATCTGCGCGGGCAGAGATCGCAAACCGCCTTCACGTATGACGCACCACCTCAAAGCGCTCCATCCGGCAGCGCTCATATTCCGGAATTCCGGCCTTGCGCTTGGCAATCTTCAGCTGCTCCTCCACCGTATCCACACCTTCTAGATTGGGCAAAAGCAAGCCTTTTCGGTAACCGGAGATCACGATCACGCCATATCTTTTGGCGTCCAGCTGATCCGGGGAGTCGATCTTCTCCGTCTTGCCCAATACATCCACGCTATAGGTGATTCGCTCCAGCTCGTCCGCGCGAACCGCATCAAAGCGCGGGTCCTCGCTGCATGCACTGATCGCGTTTTTCAATATCTCCTGCGCAACGCTTTCCGTCGTGGCGGCGGTGGTGCCGATGCATCCGCGCAGTTTTCCGGCGATCTTGAGCGAAACGAACACGCCCGCGCGGGTGTTTGTCATCTCCTCCGGCAAGTCTTCCGGCAGGTCGGGTGTTTCACCCGTGCGAACAAAAGCCTCTATGGTTTGCCGCGCGAGGCGAACATAGGCATCCTCGCCCGCGCGAACACCGCTCATGCGCTCGCGCTCCGCCCGCTGATAGAGCACGTCAAACGCGCGATCCGGGTTTGCGCCCTCCGGCGTAAACGCGGCCACCGCGTAGCCAACGCCAAACGGGCCCTCGTAGCTAAGCAGTTCGCTTGTTACATTCATGCGATCCAGTGTACCGGCTAGCACCCAAAAGGTACCGAGTCCGCACTCCGCCGCTTCTTCGCAGAGCGTGGAGTCCAGCGTCATCAACCCCAAAAAATCCCCTTGCGCCATCGCCTCGGTCGCCAGGCGATCAAACACAGGCCCGCTTGGATGGAACCCGTACGGCCCGCTTTCCAGCAGTTTATGCGAAAGATCGCCGCTCGCGATCACGACCGTATCGCGGTTGAGATCCTCCGCCGTCTTTTTGATGCACTTGCCGAGGCGGTAGTGTTCCGCGGCATCCATGCCGGAGAGCCCGATGCGCACCACCTCGCAGGGCAAATCGCGCTCGGCTAAAAACGAAAGCGGAATGATCGTTCCGTGGTCGAGTGCTTTCTCGCGTTCTCCCTTTGTGCCGGCGAAAACACCCGCTCGCTTTGCGTTTTTTTCCAGCGCGAGCACGAACTCTTCGTCATAGATCGCGTTGACCTGCAACTGCTCCGCGCCAAAGCGCTTCATATCCCCGCGCGCCTTCTTGCCGGGCGAAATATGAAAATAGTCCGTATAACTCGTGGCGTGAGAAGAGACGATTACGAGCGTCTCCGGCGCAAGCTCGCGCACACGCCGCGCAATCTCGCGATACGACGCGATGGTTGAGCGGATCTCCCGCTCCTGTCCCTGTCCGATTTGCGGCAGGATAATGGGTGGATGCGGTACGATCGCAGCCAGCAAAATGGACATATTGTTTCCTCTATTTCATTTGATCAGATCTGGAATTCAGCACTTATTTTAACACTTCGCATGGATGGTGTCAAAAACCACGCCATTCTTGCCGCGCAGCCAGATCGAAAACACGCTCTCGCCGGAAATGTGTTAGAATATGCTTAGGAACGAAAGGATGGAGTATGACGGAGCAGGCCGGACGGCATAAAAGCAATCATAAAAGCACCAATGAAAGCAGCAAAAAAAGCAATAATAGCATGCGAAACGCGGCGGTAATCGCGCTTGTTGGCGTCATTGGCGTTTGTGTTCTGTTTTTACTGGTGGTGCTGCCGCTGCGCGCGCTGCAAGAGCATCGTAAAATCGAGGCCACCGTCAGCCCCGTGCCAACGCC
>JAQVML010000265.1 GCA_028703645.1 Eubacteriales bacterium | reverse complement strand
GGACGGGCTTAATCTGGCGCGGGTTGATGACGGACTTTCCGTCGAACCCCAGCTGCTTGATCGCCTGCGTTTCGCGAATGAGCTGGTCTTCGTTGTTCACGTCCGAAAACACGGTGTCGATGGCGTCGATTCCCGCCGCGCGTGCCGCGACAACGATCGCTCCGCGCGCATACGCAAGCTCGCTGCCTTCCAGCGAACGGGTCGTCTTCAGGTTTGCACAATAGTCCTCCGCGCCAAGCGCGATGGCGATGAGGCGGGGGCTTGCGGTGGCGATGGCGTAGGCGTTGACCACGCCAAGCGCGCCCTCAATCGCCGCCATCATGCGCGTTTGACCCACGGCTATGCCGAACTTCCGCTCTGCGCGCGCAATCTCCTCCTCGGTATCGAGGATATCCTGCGCGGTCTCCGTCTTCGGCAGACGGATGACCTCCGCGCCTGCGGCAACCATCGCCTCAATATCGGATTTACCATACGGGGTATTCAGTGGATTGACGCGCACCACGCGTTCGCAATCGCCATAATGGATCGTCTTCAGCGCGTGATAGACGAGCAATCGCGCCGCGTCCTTCTCCCGCAGGGTGACGGAATCTTCCAGGTCAAACATGAGCGCGTCGCTGCCATAGATATGCGCGTCGCTCATCATGCCGGGGTTGTTGCCCGGCACAAACAACATGCTGCGGCGAAGCCTTGTCATACGCGCTTCCCCCAATCAAACGATTCCGTGCCGGTCGCACGCTGGCAGGCCGCGAATACCCGCGCGCGGATCGTGCAATCCAGCGCGCCCTTGTCCACGGCGTTGATCACGGCGTATTCGAGGCCAAATTCTTCCACCGCGCTGCGAATTGTGGACACGATCTGCTTGCCAAACTCGTTTGCGACGGAGCTTTTGAGCACGACCTCGACCGAGCGCTGCTCGTCGGGCTCAATCTCGATTAGAATATCTCCGGACTCCATGGTTCCCGCCGAGGCGGGTGCGGTAATCTTCATGTAGGTTTCGCTCCTCAATCTGGTTTCTATCCATGCATAATCATATGCTTCATCGACACGAAATTCAAGCGTTATGCAACGAACTTTATAATGATATATCACACGCAAGCATGCTTGTATTGCTGTATACAAGCGCACAATATCAACAAAATAGCTTCGATATAGGAGATAACAATCAGATTTAGGTGTAAATCAATCGAATGAATTTAAAAATGCATAAAAGCATAAAAATGCAGATAATCGATAGAGAATCAAGTATGCTATAATGCGATTATGGAGATAACACTGGAACAACTTTTATCCGCCCGTGACGAGCGCGCGGCCTATATCAAAAACCTGCAGAAGCGCTATCCCGGCGCTTGCGTCGCCGTGCTGACGGTGATCGCTCCCGGACCTGTCAAGCGCTCGCCGGACACGATCCGGCTGTTTTCGGCTGGCGTAAAGGCGATCGGCCGGATTGTCATTAAATACGAGCTCATTCCGCTCGTGTTTGAAGCGCACGAGAAGGACACCGGAGACGAGGCGTATCTCGTGGTCAAAACCGAGCCGGGGTTTCTTAAGATGGAGCTTTGCAAGCTGGAAGAGTCCGCACCCTACGGACGGCTCTGGGACATGGATGTCATCAAGCCAAACGGCGAACACATCAGCAGGGAAGAAATCGGCTTTTCCCCGCGCGGGTGCTTCGTCTGCGGCAAAGCGGGCCGCGCCTGTTATTCCCGCGCGCTGCACACGGCGCAGGAGGTTGATGCCGCCTACCGCAAGCTGCTTTCGACCCTGCCGGACTGACGGAGGAGGAAAAGAACGATGGAGATTCGCTCGCTTTCGCTCAAGCGCGATCAAGCGATGATCGATTCTTTTTATGTACGCGCGGGCATCCGGCTTGATCGCGGCGTGACCGCGCTCTATGGCGCGTTTGAGGGGGAGACGCTTCTCGCGCTCGGCGGAATCGCGGGCAACGCCATCCGCTCGCTTGCGGTGGAGGAATCCCGCCAAGGCGAGGGGATTTTACCCGCGCTGGTGACGCACCTGTATCAGCAGATGCGCGAGAACGACATAACGAACGTATTTGTCATTACAAAACCGCAATACACGGAACTCTTTTCCTCACTCTGTTTCAACGAGCTCGCGCAGACGCAGGATGCGGCCCTGCTCGAAAGCAGCAACAACGCGTTTTCGCGCTATCTTGCCCGGCTTCCACAGGCGGACGGCGCAATCGTGATGAACGCCGATCCCTTCACGCTGGGGCATCGCTATTTGGTCGAGACCGCTTGCGCACAGTGCGCGCGGCTCAACGTGTTTGTGCTGTCGTCGGAGGCTGCCCACGTGCCCAGCGCGGTTCGCCTGCGACTTGTGCGCGAAGGCTGTCGCGATCTTGCGAATGTTCAAGTGATCGAAGGCGGGGATTACATCATCTCGGGAGCTACGTTTCCCGACTACTTTTTTAAGGATAAAAACGAGGCGGCGCTGGCTTACGCGCGACTGGATGCGACGCTGTTTGCGCGCAGGATCGCGCCCGCTTGCGGAATTCAGACGCGCTTTGTCGGCAAAGAGCCGCTCGATCCCATGACGGCGGCCTATAATGAGACACTCTGCGCGATTCTGCCGGAGCACGGAATCGCAGTGCGCGTGATTCCGCGCAGGGAGATTGACGGCAGCCCGATCTCCGCCTCCCGCGTGCGCGCGCTCTGGCGCGAAGCGCGATATGACGAGATCGCGCCGCTTGTGCCGGAATCTACGCTCGACTACATTCGGGGAAATCCGCTATGAGCGCCACACCGGAGCAAATCGGCGCGCTCGCGCGGGCGGCGCTGGAACGGGAAGCGGTGCTTTCGCCAAAGCCCGGCCTCGTGGACGCGGAGAACAACGGCGCGCACAAGGACATGGACGTTGCGCTGCTGCTCACGAGCGCGGGCGCGCTGGAACAATATTTTGTGAAATTTGCACAGCAAGGCGCAAAAGAGGCGCATCTTTCACCCGAAGGCAGACTCGCCTCCATCCGCGCGGACGGGGTTGCGGCGGAAGAAGCGATGTTCGCCGCAACGCGTGGCGTCAACACGCACAAAGGCGCGCTATTTTTGCTTGGCGTACTCTGCTATTCCACGGGGTATTGCTTCGCAAACGACGGTCTGTCCCCGCGGGACGTGTGCGCGCTTGGCGCAAGGCTTTGCCGGGGTATTACGGCGGAACTCGGTGAACGCGCAGGGAGGGCATTTGCGCGATACGGTGCGCGCGGCGCACGCGGCGAGGCGGAGGATGGTTTTCCGCATGCGCTGATGGCGCTGGATGCGTTCGCACGCGCGAAAGAAAAAGGCGCTTGCGAGAACGACGCCTGGCTGCTAGCGCTGCTAGTGCTGATTGCAACCATGGAGGACGCAAACGTGCTCGCCCGCTGCGGGGAAGCGACCGCGCTGGAACTGCGGCGCAGAGCGAGGGAACTTGCGAAGCGATATTCCGCCGGCGGAGACGCGCTTGCCGATGAAATCCGCGTGCTGGATCGCGAATGCCGTGTTTGGAACGCAAGCCCGGGCGGCGCGGCGGATCTGCTCGCCTGCGCGATGTTTTTACAGACGTTAACAGAGGCCT
>JAQVML010000264.1 GCA_028703645.1 Eubacteriales bacterium | reverse complement strand
AGAGCTTGGTGCATCTCGTATGGAAAGGGGGTTTGTCAGGTTACAATCTCCAAAAAGCTCGGGATCATCTCGCCCTCGTAGTAGAACAGGCAGCGACCAAGGTGGTCGGACTGCCAAACGCGCTGGGGATTGTCTGGAGAAGCGGTATAGCCGCCCGCATAAACCTCGATGCGGTTGCCGGAAGGCTCCCAGAAGTAGATGGTCTGACCGCGTGTGATGGCGTGGCGCGTCGGGCCGATGTCCTTCTTGAGACGGTTGATGGCGATGAGATCCGCCACTTGTCCGACATGGTTCCAGTCCTGAAGCAGGAAGCCGACATGGTGGATTTTGCCGGGTTTGGGATACTCGACAAACGCGAGATCGTGCGGCTTGTTATTGCCCGTAACCCACGCGGCGAGGCGTTTGCCATCGGGAAGATTGCAAACCTCCGGCACGTACATCTTCAACACCTGGGTGCAATAGCGTTCCGCTTCGGCGATGTTCGGCCCGTAGAGCAGGAAGTGATCCAGACGGATTACGCCCATGCCATGCGGCTGCTCTTCCCAAATATCAGGATTCAGGAGACCCGGATGTTTCGGCGAAAGATCGACCGTTGCATAGAGTTCGAAGACGTGTCCGGTGCAAATCGTGAAGCGGAACCGGCGGCCAAAGCCCGGCTGATCGGTATTGGCCGGAATTTCGGTGACAGGATAGCCGAACGCTTCCGTTTCTTTGGCCATGCGATCCAGCGTCTCTTCCGAGTCCACCTTAAACGCAACAGAGTCTAAACCTGCTTCGTCGGCTTTACGCAAGGTGACGGAATGATGGTCAAATTCGTCGTAGGTCTTCAGGCAGACGCGACCGTCCGCCGTGCGTGTTACTTCGTCAAGACCAAGAATGTTCTTGTAGAAGTCGAGCGTTTTGTCCAGATCCAGCACGCGCAGCTGAATCAGACCCGGTCTCAGTGTTTGATTAAGTGCCATGTGTTCTTCTCTCCTTTTATATTTATGGATGTCTGATTGAGTGGTATGTTCAGCGCCGGGAGGCGCTAGCGACCTGAAATTGATATTTGAGAAATGTTTGATTTGGGTTCAAATGGGTTCAGACTTCTGCCAGCGTAAGATCGCTCAGCGGTAGAATGCAGCAGAGAAGCACGATGCTATTTTGCTCGTCTTGCGGTGAAACATGCGCCCGGCTCATCGGCTTAAAAACGGAAAAGGAACCGGATACGATTTGCATTTTGCATGCGCCGCAGCCGCCGCCGAAACACCCGTATCGAATGGGGCCCGCGGCAGCGCGCCGCATAGCGGAAAGCACGCTTTCATCTGCCCGACAAGGGAACGATTCGCCCGTTGAACTCAGAATGGTAAACGTGCGCGCTTCCATCATCCACGCTGCTTTCCTTTGGCAAGGGTGTATGCCACGTCGATGATGAGGTCTTCCTGACCGCCGATCATTTTGCGTTTGCCGACCTCGACGAGAATATCCCGCGGCTCAAGATGGAACTTTTCCGCAGCGGTGTAGACATGCAGCAGAAAACTCGAATAAACACCCGCGTAACCAAGCATCAGCGAACCGCCGTCGATCACTTGCGGGCGAAGCATAATAGGCGCGACCACCTGCTCCGAGGCGTCGATGAGCCCGTAAAAATCCAAACCGGTTTCGATTCCCTTGCGTTCGAGCACACCGGAGAGAACCTCCAGCTGTGTATTGCCCGCGCCCGCGCCAAGGCCGCGCAGGGTTGCGTCGATGTAACTTGCTCCGGCGTCGATGGCGGAGAGTGAGTTGGCCACCGCCAGGCTGAGGTTGTTATGCGCATGAAAACCGACGGGAATCTTCACTGCCGCTCGGACAGCCTCAATGCGGGCCTTGACCTGATCGGGCAGGAGCGCACCAGCGGAATCGGCAAGGTTGATATAGTCCGCGCCGTAAGATTCCATCTTTTTTGCCTGTTCGGCAATTTTTTCCGGCTCCAGCATGTGCACCATCATCAGAAAACCAACTGCCATATAACCCATTTGCTTTGCGGCGTTGATGTGCTGCGCGCTGACATCCGCCTCGGTTACGTGGGTTGCGACGCGCACAACGGAAGCGCCGCAGTCTTTTGCGTGCTTCATATCCGAAATGGTGCCGATTCCCGGCAACAGCAAGACTGCAATTTTTGCGCGGGAAACAACTTTGGCAGCAGCTTCGATCAACGAAAACGGGTCTTCCTTAGAAAAACCGTAGGTGTAGCTGGAACCACCGAGACCATCTCCGTGAGAAACCTCGATGATGGGCAGTCCGCATTTTTCAAGTCGCGCCGCAATATCGCTGGTCTGCTTGACGGAGAACGAGTGGCGCACCGCATGGCTGCCGTCCCGCAGGGTGGTGTCGACGATGTTCAGCTTTTGGTTACTCATCCTTTTGCACCCCCTTTCAGCATGTTGCGCGCGATGCGCTCCGCCGTGGCGATTGCCGCAGCGTTGATGATGTCAAGATTGCCAGCAAAAGTTGGCAGGAAGTCGCCCTGACCCTCTACTTGAACCACGACGCTGACCTTGTCGCCATCCATTTGCGGCGGCACGCGAAGGCGATAACCAGGCACATAAAGTTGCACCTGCGATACGATATCGAGGATAGAATCGCGTATGGTTTCAAACGGAACGCTGGTATCGCTCACGCGAATCATGACGGTATCCGTCATATTGATCGGCGGCTCCGCGGGGTTGAGCACGATGATCGCCTTGCCTTTTTTCGCTTTGCCGACAACCTCAATGGCGCGGCTCGTCGTCTCAGTAAATTCATCCATGTTGGCGCGTGTACCCGGGCCTGCGCTTCTGGATGCGATTGCGGCAACGATCTCGGCGTATTCGACGCCGGCGACACTGTGAACCGCGTGTACGATCGGAATCGTCGCCTGCCCGCCGCAGGTCACCATATTGACGTTTGGCTCGTGCATCAGTTGCTCTAGATTGACGCAAGGGACGCAGTAAGGGCCGACGGCTGCGGGAGTAAGATCGATTGCGACGATGCCGGCTTTCGACAATGCAGGCGCGTCGAATTTTTCGTGCGCCGAGGCACTGGTTGCGTCAAACGCGAGTTTGATTTCAGGATTTCTTACGACGGCGGCGACACCCTCCGTGGAGACGGGGATGCCGAGTCCGGCCGCGCGGCGAATGCCTTCCGACTCCACAATACCGGTCATCAGCGCCATTTCGAGTACCGGGCTTCGTAAAATTTTATACATCAAGTCGCTGCCGATATTACCCGGGCCGATCACGGCGACTTTGATCTTGCCAGACTGTTGCAAATGATCCACCTGCCTTACTTTTGCGTATCAGAAATAAACGGGCGCGCTGCGCTTTTTGTGAGCGCGCCGAGAAACGAGTTGAAATGTAGTTAAATGTAGTCTTGTTTGTGCTTATACGAAGCGGGCTGTCACGGTTCCAAGTTTAGAAAACGTTGCGGTGAAGGCATCGCCTTTTTTCGCGGGGAGTGCGGCTGCAAACGCGCCGGAGAGCACCACTTCGCCCTTCTTGAGCGAAACGCCGTAGCGCCGCAGACAGTTTGCGAGCCAAGCGACGGATATCGCCGGATCACCCATTACGGCGGTGCCTGTTCC
>JAQVML010000263.1 GCA_028703645.1 Eubacteriales bacterium | reverse complement strand
CTTTGCCAGCGGTTCGATGAGGCTGATATCCGGCAATCCCCTGCCGGATTCCCACTTGGAAACCGCCTTGTCGCTGACCATCAGCTTCTCAGCGAGCTGCCGCTGTGTATATCCTTTTTGTTCACGCAGAAGCTTGATCGTGCTTCCGGTTACATAATTGTTCATCGTGCTTCCCTCACTTCTCCGCTCAGCATATCACCCCGCGTACCGTCCGGCAACCTACCTTGCGTAGAGCGCTTCAATCAAAAAAATCCCCCAGCCGCATCGCTGCGATCAGGGGACTCTGTTGCGACTCAATCAGTCGTCATCGTCTTCGTGTTCCCGCTCTTCATGTCTGCCGGAAGGTTTATTTCTTCCACCCGATGGCGGGTTGGATACGCTGCCCGTCGTCGCGCTCGAAACCGTGTCCACGGCGCCGGCGCCACTCGATCCGCCCGCCAAACTGCCGCCGTTGGTCGCGCTGGAGATCGTGTCCGTATACGCGCCCGCCGCAGAGGCCGACAGATAGTTTTCGCCGAGCGCATCGAGAATTGCGCTCAAGATGCCTCTGCTGCTGTAGGTGGCGCCCGAAACGGTGTCCACCTCCACGCTCTGCGCCGCGATCACCCATTGAATGATCGACTTTTTCGCGCGGGAGAAATACTTTTCATCGTCACGATAATCATCGATCCGGATATCCGTGATATAGCCGTCCTTTACGGTCACCGTCACGTCGATGTCTCCGCGAAACCCGGTTCCCGTGCCGCGATAGTCCCCGTCCGCAAGCGCGATCGGGCCCGCGTTGTCCGGCGTTACGGTGGGGCTGGGCGTCGCCGTCGGCACCGGGCTGGGCGAAGGCGTGAGCACAGGCGTTGACGTGAGCGAAGACGGGTCCATCTGCATGACCGACACGTCGGCGGAGGGGTTCAGCGCGCTGGAGAGCGCGTCCTTGACCGCGCCGATGAGGCCGTTGCTGCTAAACGTAGCGCCCGAGACCGTGTCCACGCCGACGCTTTGCGAGCCGATGATCGCGGGAATGATCGAGGCCTTCGCCTGAGCGAAAAACTCCGGATCGTCGCCGGTAGAGAGCACGGAGATGGCGGTGATATAGCCGTTTTCCACCGAGGCGGAGACGCTCGTGTTTCCGTGATAGCCCGCCGCGCTGCCGGAATACGTTCCGTCGATGAACGGCCCCGCGCTCGCGCTGTTTGCGGTGCTGAGGCTTTCGGACATTGCCGCAACCTGCCGATCGGCAACCGCGACGCCCGTGATATTGCCCGCGTAGTACATTCCCGCGAGGGACGCCACCGCAATCGCCGCGGCAAACGCCGGCTTGGGATTTGCCGTCACGTTGTCTCGCGGGCAAATCTCGACGCAGTTCATGCAGTCGATGCACTCCGCGCTGGTCACCACATTGGTTTTATAGAGCGAAATGCCCATCGAGCAACGCTTGGTGCAGGCGCGGCAAGGGCCGCAGTTTGTGCGCGGTTTCCGAATCTTAAACAGCCGGAACCTGCTGACGATGGCAAACACCGCGCCAAGCGGGCAGAGATAGCGGCAGAAAAACCGCTCGATGTAGAGACTGCCGACAACGATGAGTAAAAGGAGCAGCATACCAACTGAAACGAGCACCGTCATGTCCGTCCATCCGCTGAGCTTGGTCAGCATGCCGAACACCGTCCAGGGATTGCCCGTTCCGCTGAGGATAGACACGCCAAGCGTCCAGAAGAGCACGACGATCAGCACCAGCAACACATACTTGAGCTTCTTTAAGATGCGATCCATCTTGGTGCCGATCTTCGGACGCTGAATCTTCAGCTTTGAGCCGAGATACCAGAAAAAGTCGCCCATCGTGCCAAAGGCACACAGAAATCCGCAGAAAAACCGGCCCATGATCGCCGTGATGAGCAGCATGGAAACGGCGAGGATGATCTGCCCCGCAAGCGAAGATGCGCTGAATGTTCCGCTGATGATGGAGACATAGATCGCCTTGATCGCGGAAAACGTGGAGATAAACAGTCCGGGAAACAGAACCAGCGAGGCGATTTGAACGATTCGTCTCGTGAGTGTCAATGCGGTTATCTTATGGAATAATTTCTTCTTCATATTTCTCTTTCGTCTTCGTTTTTTCTCGATTTTATTCGATGATGCGCCTTTATTCGCCTGACAACAGTCGATTTATAACAGCTCAAAATTCTCGCTGAGTCCTTCGGTGCAAAATACGTCCAGCTTGTCGGTCACGAGCACCGCGTCCACGCCCGCCTGCGAAAGCAGCGGCAGCCCTTGCTCCGCGCCGAGAACGAATACCACGGTCGAGAACGCGTCCAACTCCAGCGCAGAGTTGCCGATCAGGGTCACGCTGCGCAAGCCTGAACGCGCGGGATATCCCGTTCGCGGATCGACGATGTGGTGATATCGCACGCCGTCCACCTCATAATAGCGCTCATAATCGCCGGAGGTGACCACGCAAGCGTTTGTGAGCGCGACGCGCCCCATCGCGATTCCCGTGAGTCGGTCGGGATGCTGAATGCCGACGCGGCGCGTCCGCCCGAGGGTAACGACCGTTCCGCCGAGATTGATCAGCGCGTCGCGCACGCCGCCTTCCGCTAAGATACGCCGCACCTCGTCCGCCGCATATCCTTTTGCAATGCTGCCGAGATCCACGCTCTGTCCAAACCTTCTGAGCTCGGCGGTCTTTGCGATCTCATCCAGCAGGATATCTTCGTCTCCCACCAGCGAGAGCGAATGCTCCACCTCCGCCCTGCTCGGGACGGTGCCGCAGCGGGCGTGAATGCGCCAAAGTGCGCTGAGCACACGCGTTGTAATAGAAAAAGCACCGCCGCTCATTGCGGAATACCGCTTGCTTTCCGAAAGAAGATGGAAGGCATCTTCCCCGACGGGAACCGGGCCGCAACCCGCGGACGCGTTTAACAGCGATAGCTCGCTTTCCGGCTGAAAGACGGAGAGGCGATCGTGCAGCCCAAGCACACGTTCTTGTGCGCGCCCCATCGCCTCGCTCGCGGCAATCCGGTCTTCATACCGATATAGCTGAATGTTGTTGCCCGTGCCCAATGCAGAAAAAGTGGTCTCAAGCACCGCATCCTGCGCCGGGGTTTTGCTCGTTTGATTTTGCATACATTTAGTTTACAGACTTCTTCGCAACTGGCAAGCACGCAAACGTGTCAAATTGTGTAAAAAAGCGGAGAAATCGTTACCACAACATTAGAATCTGCTGAGAATTGCCCATACGGGCGTTTTCTTCATACATTGTTCATAGAATTGGCCCGTGGTTCGCCTATATGCAAATCGATAAATTCCGTCAGCTTTTAGCTGCATATTCATGCATTATTTCTGCATTGTTTTACATATTCCGCAAAAACATATTGTCAGATCACGCAATTTGTGCGATAATTTGTTTTTCGGTGTGTTCCCAAACTACTGCATGGAAAGGCGACGTGGCAGCATGCGTCTCATTCAGGCCGAACAACTCATCGAACCCGTACGCGGACTTTGTCTGCGCGCCTGCTGCAACCTTCCGCAAGACGTCGTCTGCGCCCTTGCAAACGCGAGCGAGCGCGAGGCAAGCGGCACCGCGGCAAAAAACGT
>JAQVML010000262.1 GCA_028703645.1 Eubacteriales bacterium | reverse complement strand
TTGACGGGCGCGTTTGCATCAGCTGGCGCCGAGAGCGAAGCAAAGCTGAATTTAGAGAATGCAACGGTCAGCGGCGACGTGTTGCAACTGATTTTTTATGATGACGCGCAGGAAGCACCGAGCGTAGAAAACCTCGGCATTTCGGTTGACGGAACCGCCGTTTCTGCGATTTCGATCAACCCCATCGACTACGCGGACCCCGGCACGTCATACTTGTTTTTATTGGACACCAATACGGCGGTGACGGAACGCGCCCTGCCGGATATGCAGGCGATGGCGAAAGAGCTGATGGAGCAGTTCGGCGCAAATGACAACGCGCTGATCCTGCCCATCGGCCAGCCAATTGAGGCAAATGCGTTCTCGGACGACAAGGATGCGCTCAACGCCTCGGTCGATGCGCTGACGCGCGGGGATTCCGAAACGGATCTGTATGCATCGATGTCGGACGCAATCCGGCTGTTGGAAAACGACACGACGCTGCGCCCGAGGCGCTGCCTGATTGTGATGGCGGACGGACTGGACAACACCAGCGCGGGAATCTCTGCGCTGGAGGTGAGCACGCAGGTGTCGCAGTGCCATGTGCCGATCTATCTTGTGGCGCTGACGTATAACACTAAAACACCTGTTCGTGTTCAGGCCGCAAAAGATATCGCCGGAATTGCGCGGCTTTCACCGGGTGGCGCGAGCATCCTGCTCAAAAACGACGGCGTTACCACAAGCGACGCGGTCAAAGCGATCCTCGCCCAACGCGCGCATACCTATCTCGCCGCGCTGAAGGGCGACGCGGTACGCGCGGCAGCTAAGACGGAAACGGCGGAGATCACCCTGACACAGCAATCTAGCGGCGCGCCGCTCACCGCGACGAGAACGGTGAGCATTGCTGCGCTTCCGGCACTGACACCCGTGACGAGTGATACACCCGCGCCGAGTGACACGACCGCGCCTTCGCAAACACTGGCGCCGACGCCCGAACCGGAGAAAAAGGACGCGGTGACGCTGCCGCTCTGGGCGCTGTATGTAGCCGGAGGGCTTGTTCTCGTTGCGATACTCGCCGTGGTTCTTGTTCTAGTTGGAAAGAAACGCGTCGCAAAGCAGACGCAAAGAGGCGCAGTCGCCCGGTTTGCCAAAAACGAGAAGCCTTCCGCCCAGCCGGAGCAGGAAAACCCGGTGATGTGCATCGTGCAACTGGGCGAGCAGGAGAAGATCGTTTTCGAAGGATCGATCTTGGAACCTGTCTTATTGGGAGAAGGCGAAGACACGCCGATTCTCGTGAAAACGGCAGAGGCCGAATCGGTTGTTTCGCGGCTTGTTTGGCGTGACGGCACGGTATGGGCCATGCAGAACCGCGAAGATGTGCTGGTCAATGGCTCGCCCGCGCGAAAGAACGCATGCTTAGCCGATGGAGACGTACTGCGCATTGCGGATGCGGACTATCGCATTTTTTACAGCGCAAACGAATAAACCACGCGCGTGACGAACGCGCTCGCTGATAACGATCACCACGACGGGCAACACGCCCAAAATAATAACGGGAGGGAACACACGGTATGATCGATCCAAACCTATTATGTATGCGCTGCATGTCGAAATTGACAGAAGAAAACGGGGTATGCCCCAACTGCGGATTCGACAATGCGAAGGCCGCCAACGAACCGCATCAGCTGGAATGCCGGAGCATCCTTGCGGGAGCATATCTGGTCGGGTGTGTTTTGGGCCAGGGCGGCTTTGGAATCACGTATACCGGATGGGATCTCAACCTCGATCTCAAGATCGCCATCAAGGAATACTATCCGTTGGGCTATGCGACGCGGGATTCACACACGCACATCAGCGTGCTGACGCTGAGCGGCGATAAAAAAGAGCTTTACCAAAAAGGACTGGAGCGGTTTGTCAACGAGGCAAAGACGCTGGCGAAGATTTCCCGTGATAACGGCATCGTCGGCGTACGCAATTTCATCTATGAAAACGGCACGGCCTATATCATCATGGACTTTGTCGAAGGCGAAACGCTCAAGTCCCTTGTGGATCGCCGCGGTGGCAAGCTGCCCGCGCAGGAAGTGCTTCGCCTCTTCCGTCCGCTTCTCACTTCGCTGGCGCATGTACACGCGGAAGGGCTGCTACATCGCGATATAAGCCCGGATAACATCATATTGCGGCCAAACGGAACGTTGACGCTGATCGATTTCGGTTCGGCGCGGCAGATTTCCGCATCCGGCGAGCATTCCAACACCATCAACGTCAAGCACGGCTTTGCGCCGGAAGAACAATATCGCACACACGGCGAGCAAGGCCCTTGGACGGACGTATACGGAATTTGCGCCACGATGTATCGCCTGATGACGGGACAAACGCCGCCGCAGGCACTGGATCGCCTCACGAGCGGGGCCGCGATTACGCCGCCGAGACAGCTCGGCGCGGATTTGACGCCCGCGCAGGAAAGCGCAATCCTCCATGGCCTGGGCGTCAATGCGCAATACCGCACCAGAGACATGCAATCGCTGGAAAAGGAACTCTATGCGGATGCAGGCAACCGTAACGGACAGCCGATTCCAGCAGTGGAAAAGAAGCCGACGATTTCGGGGCCGATCGCGCCAAAGGATCCGTTCCAGAAACCGGCGGACAAAAAGGGCCGAATCAAGACGATCGCAATCATCGCGGGGTCTGCCGTTGCGATTTACCTGCTGATTCTATTGGGCGTCGGGGCTTTTGGCGGCGACTCGCGCGATAAGAAGAAGGACGACGTAACGGTAGAAGCAGCCGCGGTGGCAACCGCCACGCCGGAGGCAACAGCTACTCCGACGCCGACCGCCACGCCGAAACCGACAAAGATTCCAAATCCGGCTGATCTGACGCTGAAGCTTGACTTTGGCGAAACATTCCTTTGCTCGGTCAAAGACTTTTCGTTCTCTTATGACATCAGTGACGACGATGTACAGTGGACCAGCAGCGATTCAAGCCTCGTGGACTGCACCAAGAGCGGCATGCTGAGCGCGGGCTATATGCAGGTGGATATCGAAAAAGGGTATAACGACCCTGTCGAGATAACGGGTGTTGCGCCAAACGGGGTGACGTTTACCTACGAAGTGTCCGTCGGTAACGGAAAAACGTACGCGTTTGAGTGGGCGTCCAGCCCCAGAGTGCTCAAGGACAGCATCGCATACATGTATATTGCAAAGCCTGCGATCTTGAACTGCAAGGGCTTTACGCTTGGCTATATCTACAATAAGGTCAGTGGAAAACACAAAGGCGACTGGGTACTCTGGGTGCGCGATACCGATGGCGGTTGGCATAGTATTCCGAACCTAAAAGCGGAAGACGGAGTCGCGACCTCCTTTGACGTCACGTTTGATACCCCGATCGATATTGCGGAGATGGTCGTGCAGCCGGTGAACGAGTACACGAATTTCACCTGGAACGATGGCTACCTTGTAGGGTATGTTATCTTCGGCGACTGACGAAGCGACGCGCGAATCGATTGATCACAAACAAAAGAGCAGGGAGCTGATCGCTTCCTGCTCTTTTTTGATTGTAAGTTTGAATTCCATAAGTGGGTAAAAAGCCGCTAGATATAATACATCGCGGCGTCGTCGCCCCTGTA
>JAQVML010000261.1 GCA_028703645.1 Eubacteriales bacterium | reverse complement strand
GCAGGAGGCGCTCTGCATATTCTCCCCGCGTAACAAGCGAAGCGGCGCGCTCGTTCGTGTCTCAACGCCCGTCAGGATCGCGTCGTCTCGATCAAAGCCTCTGAGCTGTCTGCCAAACGCCCGCATGCCCGCGGCAATGCCCTGCGACACAAACGGCGGCAAAACGCGCCACAGGTCACAACAGGCGACACCGGGACGATAGGAAGGCGTTACCCCGCCAAATCCGCGCGGCATCTCTTTTCGTAAAAACGCGCCAAGTGTGCTTGCGGGTGCAACCCCGCTGCCGCCGCCCGCGAGAAACGCCGCGTGTTCCATCTGCTTTTGAAAGCGCATCCCGCCGAGCGCATCGGACGCAAAATCATTTGGATTTACCTGCACCACGACCGCGGCGTTTGCGTTTTCGGCATTTCGCGCATAGTTGCTCATGCCGTTTACCACGATCTCATCGCTTGCTGAAGCGCTGGCGATCACGTTTCCGCCGGGGCACATGCAGAAGGTATACACCCCGCGCTCACCGCTCTGCGCGCTGAGTCGATACTCCGCGGCGCCGAGCCGAGGATGCCCCGCGAGCTCGCCGAGCTGCGCGCGGTCGATCATGCCCTGTGGATGTTCCACGCGTACGCCGACCGCAAACGGTTTTGGCGACATCGCGATTCCCGAATCATACAGCATTTGATACGTGTCTCTCGCGCCTTGTCCGATGGCGAGCACCAGCGCCGCGCAATCGATTATCTCCGTTCCGGATTGGGATGAAATCACAATTTGATCAAGACTCCCGTCCTGAATCCTCAATCCGGTCAACGCGGTGCGAAAGCGCACCTCGCCGCCCAGGCGCTCAATCTCCCGTCGCATCGCGGAGACGACGCCGAGCAGCCGGTCCGTGCCGATATGCGGTTTAGAGGCCGCCGCAATCTCCTCCGGCGCGCCAAAGCGCACGAAGGTGCGCAGCACCAAATCCCCACGCGCATCTTTGCTCCGCGAGGTGAGTTTCCCATCGGAAAACGTGCCCGCGCCGCCTTCTCCAAACATCACGTTGGAGTTTTCATCCAGCTCGCCCGTTGACCAATAGTGCTCAACGCGCTCCGCCCGCTGCTTGATCGCGTCTCCGCGCTCAATCACAAGCGGCGCATATCCGCGCTTTGCCAGCTCCAGCGCGGCAAAAAGCCCCGCGGGGCCCAGCCCCACGACGACGACGCGCCCGCGCAATGGTTCCGTTCCCATTGAAAATTCAGTTTCACGGGGCGCTTCATAAGTCTCAACGTGCGGGTTCGCGCGCGCAAGCAGTTGCCGCGCCGTGGAATCTTCCACCTCGGCAACGGCGGAGATTAAGAAGTGAACGTCTTGCTTCTTTCGCGCGTCCAGTGCGCGGCGCATGACACGCGCGCTCAAGACCTGCTGTTGTTCCAAGCCAAGCAGATGCGCAATGCGTCGCGTGAGCAGCTCGTCGCCTTCCGAAATTGGTTGTTGAATGTTGTTGATGCGCAGTTTCATGCGTATTTCTCCCTACTGATATCACAACGGCGGAGCTGATGCCCCGCCGCTGGAACGCTTGTTACGCGGTTATTTCTTTTGGTCAATCGTGACCGTCACTTCGGCGACAGAGAGCGTGGTCGTGAGCTCTATCGTAGCATCTGCATCGCGAACAAGGATAGAAATCGGCAGTTTGTAAACGCCGGGCGTGAGTCCGGTTACATCGACAAACAGCTGCACATCGCTGCGCGAAAGCATGCTGACCAGGCTGTAACGACCTTCGACGGTCAAGTCTGCCGCAGGAATGTTGAGTGAGATATTCGCGCGGTCTGTGTTGCCGTGCACCTGAATCTCCAACTGTTCAAACGTTTGCGAGATAACCATCTCGCGCACTTCCAGCAGCACGGAAACCGTCGAATTATCGATCAGGCGTACGCCGTCCGGCACGAGCAGCGTGCCGCTCACCGTCATGGTGCTATCGAGTCCGTTGACCGGTATCGGCTCCATCGTGATCGTATCAATCTTATCCAGCGTCGCTTGATCGCCAACGAGTCGCACCGTCGCGGGCGTCGCGACCGACTTGATGATCTCGTGGTTCGCCGCGAGGTTATCCGAGCCGACCAAAGAGCTATCGACATCGACCGGAACGTTCTTCACAGGATAGATTGGCAATCGAACCGTAGAAGTCGGCAATGTGCCTATTATGATGTCGGACGAAACGACGTTGTTGTTTTTGTCATAAAACGTTACGTCATATGTGCTGTAGATCGTTGTGATGCGATCCGATAGATCCACCACGCATTCGCCGTGTGTAATGGTCGAAATATCCATCTGCGGGCCGGTAATATCCAGCCGCGTCGTCGTGGAGAGCGCGTCCATATCCGCCCAGTATCCGTCCGGCAGCGCGCCGGTAAACGTCGTCGTAATCGGAACCGTCTTGGTCACGAGCTTGTCGATCTCAACATGCACCGTGGAAGGCGTAATCGACTGTACGACGCCGAGCGACGACGTCACCGAAGCCTGTATCGGCAAATCGTAGTCCCTCGCCTCGCTGATATTGCGCAGGCTGATCGAGGCGATGATGGAGTTGGACGAAACGTATGCATAGTTGGTAATCTGTGTCCGAACCTTGACCGTAACGTCCTGCAAGATCTCCGCGCGGTCGCCGCGAACGCAGAATCCCTGCGCAATCAGCTCCGCTTCGCCGTCAAAGCTTGTCGTAACATTTGTAAGCTCTTTTTCGCGCATCGGTTTTTGGTCGGTCAGCACATAGCCCCAAAGCAGCATAGCAAACACAAACGCGATAATCTTGAGCGCAAGATTCTTCGTAAAGAAGCCCTTCAGACCCGCTGACAGCTTTGCTTTGTCGATTTTAGGAATGTTCATGAGACCCCTCCGATGGCTTGCGCTTGAACCAGCTGAAAGCGGAAGAACCGCCTGTTTGTAAAAACAGACTTTCCAGCACGTTGGAGAGCGCCTTTGCGTCGATATAGCGAACGAGTTTTCCGTCCCGCGCAATGGAGATTGCCCCTGTTTCCTCGGAGACGATGATGGTTACGCTGTCCGAAACGGTGGATACCCCAAGCGCCGCGCGGTGCCGCGTGCCGAGTTCGCGAGAGACGGTGAGATCGTCCGATAGCGGCAAAAAACATCCGGCCGCGAGAATAGTTGAACCGCGCACAATCACCGCGCCGTCATGCAGCGGGGTGTTCGGCTCAAATATGTTTTCGATCAGCGCGCCGGAAAGCAGGCCGTCTATGCGCGTACCCGTGCTGACCAGATCACCAAGCCCCGTCTTCTGTTCAAAGACGACCAGTGCGCCGACGCGCCGGTGCGAAAGCGAGAGAATCGCGGTCTGCATATCGCGTATCAGCGCGGTGTGTTGTACGCTGGACGCGTCAAACCAGCCTTTCCCGAGCCGCTTGCCACTTCTGCCGAGTTTCTCCAGCACGCGACGAATCTCCGGCTGAAACAGAATGAACAGCACGATGATGATGGAGCCGGAGGTCAATATGGAATCGAGCAGCCAGCTGAGAATGGTCAGCGAAAAGAGTTGCGCAATAATCGAGCATAAAAACAAAAGCCCAACGCCCTTGAGCACCTCGTACGCGCGGGTTTCTTTTGTCCAAAC
>JAQVML010000260.1 GCA_028703645.1 Eubacteriales bacterium | reverse complement strand
TTCATCCAGCATCAGACGGAGCTTTGCGCTCATGCGGTAGTCGATGTGAAGGTATAGCGATCCGCTCTCGCAGAGCAGATCATGCGCGCCGGAGAGGATCGCGCGCATCCAGTCGAGATAGGCGGATTCCTCCATCGTGTCCGAATAGGTTGGCAATGACAGCCGTGCATGTCCCGTACCAATCTTGCTATGGAACACGTCGCCGGTCCCAAAAGGCGGATCGAGGTAGACCAACTGTACCTTGCCGCGATAAGCCGCCAGTTGACCGGAGAGCGCGTCTTCCGCACGCGAAAGAAGAAACTCGCCCGGGCCGCCGTTTGCGTGACGCTCAGATGTGCAAAAAACGCGCATGATCAAATACCCCCCGCTGTCCGTTGAGTGCAGTAAGAAAAAAGCGGGAGCGCGGCTGTTATTCGTTCAGCCGGCTTCCCGCCGCGATGGCAACATGCGCCTCCATCTGCTCTTTTGCTGCAAGCGCATCCCTTCGCTCAATCGCCTGAAAGATACTCAGGTGCTCGGCCAGGGAATTCGGTGCGCGGTCGGGCAGGGTCAGCGAGCTTTGGCGCGCTTTTCGAATGTTGTGATGCAGCGCGGCAAGGATATGGCGAATCGTGCGGCTTCCGCTCGCTTCGTAAATCAGCTCGTGAAAGCGGGTGTCGAGCGCGACAAGATGCGCAACGTCGTTTTTCGCGGTGTAGAACTCCATGAGTTCCACCACTTCGCGCAGCTCGCTAAGCTGCTCGTCTGTTACGCGCTGCGCCGCCCAAAAGGCCGCCTGACCTTCGAGCAGGTGGCGAATGGTGGAGACATCCTGTAGGTCTTCCGTGGAGAGGCCTTTGACGACCACGCCGCGATTGGGGTGCGAGGAGACAAGGTCTTCCAACTCAAGTTGCTTGAGCGCCTCGCGAACGGGGGTTCGACTCACGCCCAGCTCTTCTGCAATCTTCATTTCAATCAGGCAATCGCCCGTTTGATAGCGTCCTTCGGTAATCCCGTCCCGTAAAAAGCGATACACTTTTTCCGATAACGAGCCGTAGTCTTTATTCTCATACATTCCGTTCATGATAACTCTCTTTCGCGGCACGGCAAAGGTGCGCGCATCCGATAGAAAAGAGGAACTGTCGCTCTCAATTCCTGCCTTCAGTGTAGCGGTTTTGCACAAAAAATACAAGCTTTTGTATACAAATATACAATTGAACAATCCGGATACAGCTCCGTATAGAAATTTGCACATTCTCATCGGGGAAAGCATACGTAATATCGAGAAAAAGAGTGATCGTTTGATCGCTAAAGCAAGCGTAATATAATGAAAAAGGGTTGTCTTTCAATAAATAAATGCGTATACTGGCAAAGCATGCAATGAAAAACGCGGTGTACCCATACAGGCAGAGCCAGAGTGAAAAACATAACTCAGATGCAAGATTTGTCCAAAAACACAGCAAATGCCATCAATAAGCCCCAAAGCGTTCACGCGTGGGTAACAACGAGGGCGCATTGCATATTTACATCCCTTCCGGCATGCGATATAATTTTTGGTAATCAAGAATGGAGGTGTGCATATGTCTGAAGAAAAAAAGGCCGGCACCGAAGTTTCCAAAGCCGAGGTATCCAAAGTCGAAGCGGAGGGCGGTCGTATTCTGTTTGCGGATGAAGTTGTCGCAACAATCGCCTCTCTCGCGGTTGCAGATGTAGAAGGTGTTTCCGCACTCAGCGGCGGAATGGTTGAGGGCATTACCGAAATGCTCGGCAAGAAGAATTTAACAAAAGGGATTAAGGTCGAGGTCGGCCAGGAAGAAGCCGCCGTAGACGTTTCCGTCAGCATTCGCTACGGTTACAAGATTAAGGAAGTCTGCGAGACGATTCAAAACGCGGTCAAGAGCGCCATTGAAAACATGACGGGTCTGCGCGTGGTTGAGGTCAACGTTTTTGTGCAGAGCGTCGTGTTCGAGGCCGTGGATCAAGGCAACACGCGCGCAGAGAAGCGCAAGGAAAAAGCCAAGGAAAAGGAAAAAGAAAAAGAAGCGTTGCCGGTCACGGCTGAAGTGATTGAGCCGGAACCGCCGCGCGTGAAGTAAAAAAGAGATTCGTTGTAAAACGGGCGGATACGCTTCCGCCCGTTTTGCAGGAGAAACCTGACTTCAGAACGTTAGAATCGATCTGTTATACCGAACAAGAAAATGATTCGGTGGAGGAAAAGGGGTTTACAACTTATGAAACTCAAGGTTTTTGATCGCATTTTATTGGGAATACTGCTGATTGCGGCAATCCTTTTCTCCTTTGTGCTCTTTGGCATCGCGGCAAACATGATTTCGCAAGCGCAGGCGGAATGGTTTGTTTCCCTGTTTTACATGTATCGTCAAAACGCGCTGATTCTTGCGGGAAGCGGGCTTGTGCTGCTGCTGATCAGCATCAAACTGCTCTTTGCTGGAAAAGGTAAAAAGGCGGATGTTCGTCCCGCCTCCGCGCTGATGAAGCAAACGGAGTTCGGCGGAACCTACATTTCACTGGAAGCGATCGACAGCATGGTGCAAAAGCACTGCCGCGCGGTATCCCGCGTGAAGGACGTTCACACCACGCTGCAATCCACAGAGACCGGCGTTACCATCGGCATTCGCCTCTGCGTGCTGCCGGATACGGATGTGGTGACGCTTTCCAGCGAATTGCAAAAATCGCTGAAAGAAAACGTAGAGTCGCTCACCGGTATCACGGTCAACGAAATCGGTGTTTTGGTTGAGAGCGCGGCGCCCGTTGCGGCAACGACCGCAGTCTCCCGCGTGGAATGAGGCAGAAACGATGAACGCGTTTTTAGAGTTTGTGAAACGTCACAAGTTCACCGTGCTGTTTGTTTCGCTCGGTCTTGTGCTGGCGATTCTGTTTTTCACCATAGGATTCTGGCGCACGCTGCTGCTTCTTGTGATCCTTGCGCTTTGCTTTCTCATCGGCTACCTGCTTGATCAGAGCGGGCCGGATGGAATCAAAGAATTTTTCAGCAAACTGTTTTCGAAAAAATAAACTATTTTATAGACTGGAATTCGATCGACCATGAGCAGAACGACCGCGCGCGAAGTCGCAATGATGATGCACTTTTCCAATCTGTTGGGCGGAGAGGATACCCCCGAACATGTCTGCGAGAAAGCGGAGCTTCTCGGCACACTGGACGAGGAGGACTTACTCTACGTCAACCAGATGTTGGATGGCGTACGCGCGCATACCGAAGAGATTGACGAATTCGTCAGCCGCTATTCGAAGGACTGGATGATCGACCGCATCGCGCGGGTGGATCTCAGCATTTTACGCGTGGCGATCTACGAAATGCTCTACCGGAAAGAAGATGTTCCGACCGGTGCCGCCATCAACGAGGCGGTCGAGCTGGCGAAACGCTACGGCGGTGAGCGCTCCTATGCGTTTGTCAACGGCATTCTCGGCAGCGTTGCCAAAGAGATCGTCTCTCCGTGAGCGGGCTGTATCTGGGCGTCGATACCAGCAACTACACGACGTCCGTATCTTGTGTATCAAACGAAGGCATCGTTTTCGAACGGAGAACGATGCTTTCTGTCCCGTTGGGAGAGCGCGGATTAAGGCAGAGCGACGCGGTGTTTCAACATGTGCGA
>JAQVML010000259.1 GCA_028703645.1 Eubacteriales bacterium | reverse complement strand
TGACGTTGTTTACCGCGCTTCCCAAGGTGGACGCAGGGCTAGCCGCCTCGATCTTCCACTTTGGCGAGGCGCAGATACCCGACCTCAAGCAGACGCTGCATGAGGCGGGCATACCGATGCGGAGGGTTTGAGCATGTTGAACGTAGAAGAATTGAAGTTTAACGCGGACGGGCTGATTCCAGCCATCGTCATCGACACCGAGACCAAGCAGGTGCTCATGATGGCGTATATGAACGAGGAGAGTTTGCGCGTTTCAATGGAGGAAGGGCGAACCTGCTTTTGGTCGCGCTCACGCAAGGAACTCTGGCGCAAGGGCGAAACCAGCGGAAACGTGCAAAAAATCGTCTCCATCGCGGCGGATTGCGACGCGGACACGCTGCTTGTCGAGGTGGACAAGAGCGGCCCCGCTTGCCACACGGGTGCGGAAAGCTGTTTCTTTCAGCCGATTTACGCAGGCGAAACTACGGCGGGATTTCAATATGAAGATTTGTTTGAGATGCTGCGCGGCAGAAAAGCGAATCCCAAAGAAGGCTCCTACACGACGTACCTCTTCGAAAAGGGACTCGACAAGATTCTTAAAAAGGTTGGAGAGGAGACCACGGAGGTCATTCTTGCGGCTAAAGACCGCGACAAAGCGAACACAGTTTATGAAATCGGCGATTTGATGTATCATTGTATGGTACTCATGATTGAGTCCGGCATTGAGCTAGATGACATTCGGCGCGAGATGGCTTCCCGCCACGTGATCGATCGCAAGGTCAAGCAGGAGAAAATGGTCGAATGATCCAGCAAAATCTCCACACACACAGCACATTTGACGATGGGCAAAACACCATGGAAGAGATGGTGCTTGCCGCGGTTTCCGCCGGGTTGACCTCGCTTGGCTTCAGCGTGCATACGCCGATGCCATATCCCACCTGCTGGACGATCCCTACCGGTCAAATGCCGGATTACATCGCGGAGGCGCGGCGGCTCAAGGACGCGTATCGGGATCAGATTGAAGTTTATTGCGGCGCGGAGTGGGATTTATACTCGGCTCAGCGCGCTTTGGGGTTTGATTATGTGATTGGCTCCATCCACCATATTCCCGCAAACGACATACTCTACGGCGTGGATAGCAGCGCCGAGGAGACGGAGCAATATTTAAAGGCGTTTGGCGGCAGCGCAGATGCGGCGGCGGAAGCGTATTTTCGCCAGTATGAAGCGTTGGCAAACATCGAAGAAGTCGACATTATTGGCCATCTAGATCTGTTGACCAAGTTTGATGAGCAGCGTGCGTTTTTCAACCCCGACTCGCGGCGCTTTCACGAGGCCGCGGTAGACGCGATGGAGCTGCTGATTACGAAACACAAGATATTCGAGATCAACACCGGCGCAATCTCGCGCGGATATCGTACCACACCGTATCCTTCCTCCTCGTTGCTTCGCGAGATCGTCTCGCGCGGCGGAAGGATCACCATCACCGCGGACGCGCACAGCGCTAGGGACGTGAATTTCCGGTTTGAGGAAGCGACGGAGATTGCGCGCTCTTGCGGAGCAACTGAGATTTGGCAGTTTGACGGAAAGGACTTTGTTCCGGTTCCGTTGCGTTAGAAAAAGACGATCAGGGCAGTCAGGGCCAAGCGTGCTTGGCAAACAGGAGGCGCATTATGGATTCGATCGCATCGGTATTAACCGGAAACACATATCCCGGACGGGGCATTCTGCTCGGCAGCGTTGCGGGTCAGGCGGTGATCGCCTACTTCGTCATGGGGCGCAGCGAAAACAGCAGGAACCGCGTTTTTCGCGAGGAAGGCGACACACTCTCGATCGTGCCGTACGACGAGGCGAAGGTCGCAGACCCCAAGCTGATCTTCTATACGCCGGTTCGCGTTTGTCAGGAAGCCATCGTGGTGACAAACGGGGACCACACGGAGACGGTTTGCGAAAGCTTGCTTGGCGGGCACTCGTTTCAATATGGCATGAGCGCGCGTTGCTACGAGCCGGACGCGCCGAGCTATACGCCGCGGATCGCGGGCTTGGTGCTTCCTACGGGGCGCTATACCCTCGCGATTGTGCGAAAGGCGATGGATGCACCGGATTGCAGGCGAAAATATTGGAGTTTTGATCCCAAGGACGGCGTGGCGCATCTGATTCACACCTATCAGCAGGACGGAGACCCGCTGCCGCCGTTTGCCGGCGATCCGCGCGAGATTGCAATATCCGGCTCGGCGCAAGAACTGGCGGATGAGATCTGGCGCGCGCTTGACGAGCAGAACCGTGTTGCGCTCTATGTGCGTTTTACCGATCTCTTCAGCGGTAAATCGGCAAGCGCGATGAAGAACAAGCTGCTGGGCGATTGAGCATAAAACGATCGTATCACCAAAAAACAGCCGTCGGTTTTATCCGGCGGCTGTTGTATAGTTGTAATTTCTTAACCCACATTTCCATCAAAGATATGGCGAATCTCCTCTGCGCTGTGAAAGAAAGCATCACACAGCACCGGGTTAAACTGCGTGCCGCGCTCTTTTCGCAGCTCCAGCATGCTATCTTCGTGCTTGAGGGCCGGTTTATACGGGCGCTCACTGCGCAAAGCGTCGTATACGTCGCAGATGGCTACGATCTGGGCGGAGAGCGGAATCTCGTCGCCCTTGAGCCCGTTTGGATATCCTTTTCCGTCCCACCGCTCATGATGAGAAATCGCGATATCGACCGCCATTTGAAAGATGCTGCCTTTTGGCAGTCTGGGGTAGGCGCGCTCCAGCATCTGCGCGCCATTGACCGTGTGCTTTTTGACTTCCTCAAACTCTTCGCGCGTGAGCTTGCCGGGCTTTTGCAGGATGCTGTCCGGAATGTCAATCTTTCCGATGTCGTGAAAGAGACACGCTTGCTGTAGTTTGAAGATAAAGTCATAGCTTACGCTGTGGCTGTAAACACTGTTGAAGGAGAGGATGCTCGCCACCACACGGCAGGACTCCGATAAACGCTTGAGATGCGCGCTGGCTTTCTCGTCCTGCGTCTCTGCCTGATGCACAAGCGAACTGACCGTGCCCCAAAGTTCGTCGACCGATTCGCTGATCTTCGCGTTGACCTGGTCTTCGAGCGATTCCTGACACTGTTGCAGCGAGGAAACGGATTCCTTCTCGTCGGTGATATCCTGCGCAAAACAACTGAGAAACAAAATTTTGCCTGCTTCAATGACAGGCGCCATATGAATCAGCAACAACCGGCGGTCACCCGCGGCATCGACGCGCCAGAGCTCGGTTTCGATGGGTTGGCGCGCTTCAAACGTGTTGCGCGTTTGGGTGATGATCGCCGCCGCATCCGCCGGAGGCAGCACGATTTCGATCGGCTGCTGTTCAATCTCCGCGCGTGGTTTTCCAATAAACGCCGCGTGCGCCGCGTTGACGCGGCCATAGGTGCAGGAATAGGACATTTGCCAGATCTGAAATGGCAGCTTGTCCATCGTCGCTTCTAGTGTTGCAGTTGAGGGAACCAATGCATCTGGTGCCATGGGCAGCCTCCTTGAAACAGATGATGTGTGTGTTTCATGATGAGGAACACGATTTTGGTCAATCGGCCTGTTTTGTTACAATGCAACAATCATAAAACGTCTTCAACTCGAATATTACT
>JAQVML010000005.1 GCA_028703645.1 Eubacteriales bacterium | reverse complement strand
GGTTGGGAACTGCCCTGTGCAACGTATCAGTCCGCGATGGACCAGTACGCAAAGCTGACCCCGCCGGCCAACCGTCAGGCAGTGTTTGATTCGCTCAACTACGTCGTGCCGGTACCGCAGATTGCGCAGTTCAGTCAGATGGCGGATATCCTCGGCGCGGAGCTCGAAGCCGCGGCAAACGGCACCAAGACCCCGCAGCAGGCGCTCGACGATGCGCAGGCAGCACTGGAAGCAGCCATTACGCTCAAGTAAAGAACACACCATTGTTTCGTTGGTGGGGGCAGGGCGAAAACCTTGCTCCCGCCAGCCGGATTTGGAGGAGCTCCCATGCGGAACAACCGGAACAATCACGCGCTTGCCGCGTCCGCCTTTCTTGCTCCCAGCATGGTTGGCTTTTTGCTGATCGCAGCCATTCCGTTTGCGCTGTCGTTTGCAATCAGCTTTACCTCTTGGAGCGGAATCAAGGGCTTGAATCTCTTCTCGCCCGCGTTCTGGCAAGAAAACTTTATCGGCTTTGAGAACTATGCAAAAATTCTCAAAAGCAAGGAGTTCTGGGTATCGCTCCTGCACGTGGGGCAATACATGGTGCTCTATATTCCTCTGATGCTGATCTCCTCGCTCGGCATCGCTGTATTGCTCAATAAACCCAGAAAAGGCTCCGCGTTTTACCGGCTTCTGTTCTACATTCCGGTGCTGACGAGCTGGGTTGCGGGCGCGATCATCTGGAAATGGGTGCTCGATCCGCAGTACGGCATTCTCAACGACATTTTAGCTCGCGTCGGGATACATGGTCCCGCGTGGTTGCAGGATCCAAAGTGGGCGATGTTCGGCATCGTGCTCGCTTCCGTCTGGAAGGACATGGGGTTCTACGGTTTGATCTTCCTCGGCGGACTCAAGAACATCAACCCGATCTACTACGAAGCGGCGCATCTTGACGGCGCGGGCAGATTCCAGAGCTTTTTGAAGATTACGCTGCCGATGCTGACGCCCATGGTGTTCTTTGTACTGATCATCAGCCTGATCAACTCGTTCATGCTCTTCCCGCAGGTGATGATTATGACCAACGCGGGCCCGGCTGGCGCCACACAGGTAATTGTTGAACGCATCTACAAATATGGCTTCAGTTATTATAAAATGGGGTATGCTTCCGCACTGTCTTGGCTTTTGTTTTTGATTGTGTTCCTGTTTACGTATCTACAGCAGAGACTCCAGAAAAAGTGGGTGAACTACGATGCGTAACAGAGTGCGAAGCAAGAATACCCTTTCGAATATCTGGTTCTATGTCTTTGCGAGCGGAATCGGTTTTTTGATCGTTATCCCGTTGTATTGGATGATCATCACCGCATTAAAGACGCAGACCGCAATCTTCACCTACCCGATCGAATGGTTCCCGAAAGAGATCACGCTGCAGAACTTCGTAGATCTGTTCGCGCGGTTCCCGTTTGGCAAGGTACTGCTCAACAGCGCGATCGTTTCGGTGTCCTATTCGGCGATCTCGATCGTCACCTGCTGTATGGCGGCGTTCGCGTTTGCGAAGATTCCGTTTCGCGGGAGCGAGGCGCTCCTGAAGGTCTATTTAGCGACGCTGATGATTCCGTTTCAGAGCACGCTGATTCCGCTGTTCATGCTCTTCAACAGCGCGGGACTGAGCAACACCTACGGCAGCGTCATCATTCCGTCCCTGTTTCGCGTGTTCGGCATCTTCCTGCTGGTGCAGCACATGCGTACGATACCGGACGACTATATCGACGCGGCGCGCATCGACGGGGCATCGTATTTTACGATTCTCTGGAAGGTGATTTTGCCGCTGTCGCTGCCGGTGATCGCGGGCTATGCGGTGATTACGTTTATGGACGCGTGGAACGATTATCTCTGGCCGCTGGTCATGCTGACCAAGCCTGAGATGATGACCGTTCCCGTCGCGCTCGGCATGGTCAACGGTCAGTTTGAGCGAAACTTTGGCGTACAGATGGCGGGGAGTCTAATCTCGATTGTGCCGGTGGTGCTGATCTATTTGGCAGCGCAGAGCAAGATGAAGGATGGCCTGACTCTTGGTGGAATTAAGGGGTGAAGGGCGGTGTCGCAGACATTCAAAGATCCTGTGGATCTTTGGAAGCCCTAAACGGGCGGACATTCATGGTCACCCGGGGCGATTGCACACAGCTGATCCATTGGGTTAACCGATAAAAATTGCACCTCGCATCTCGCGGGAAAGGAACTTGACTTGAGTAAGAGGATTACGATTAAAGATGTTGCGGAGGACACGGGGCTGTCCATCGCGGCGGTCTCCTATGTGCTCAACGACAAGGAAGGCGTCCGCCCGGAAACGCGCGAGCTCGTGCTCAGCGCGGTGGAACGCCTTGGTTATGTGCCAAACTATACCGCGCGGGGGTTGGCAAGCCACCGTTCCCGCCTGATCGGTGTTTGCAGTCCGCAGACGGAACCCGGCAGCAAGCTGATGTTCGATAACCCCTTTTACAGTAAGCTCTTCAGCAGTATCGAATATGAATGCAGGCAGGAAGGCTATCATGTGATCGTCTCCGGTACGGATGCGGACGAGAGCTTTTTAAAGCTTGCGCAGCAAAGAAGTCTGGACGGCATGATCATCGTGGGTTCCTATTCCAAGGAGTTTTACAGCGATCTGAAGAAGGCGAACATGCCCGTGGTATTGGTAGACACCTATCAAAACACCGAAAAATTCCACGAGGTGCGCATCGACGATCGAAAGGGTGGCTATATGGCGACCCAATACCTGATCGAGCTGGGACACCGCAACATCGCGTTTATTTCCGGTACGTTGCGTGAGCAGGGCGTCACGCAGTTGCGCTTTGAAGGATACCGGCGCGCGCTGGAAGAAAACAATATTCCCTATCGCAAGGAACTCGTGTTTCCGGGCGTGGTCAGTTTTGAAAGCGGCATGGAGAGCGCAGGTCGCGTACTCAGACAGAAAAACGATATCAGCGCCATGTTTTGCACCGCGGATATCCTAGCCATCGGTGCACTCAAAAAGGCGCTGGAGATGGGACGAAAAATTCCGGACGATCTGTCCATCATGGGTTTCGACAACCTGAACATTTCGGAATACACGTCTCCTTCCATCACCACGGTGGGGCAGGATATCGAGCTTAAAGGAAAGCTCGCGGTGGAGATCATTCTCGACGACATCAACAATCTGGAAAAGGAACCCCGCTGCATTGTGCTGCCGCTGGAGATTGTAGAGCGCCAGTCCACACGCAGGATATAACACGAGCAGCCGTGATTGCTTTTTACTACAATCGAATTAACACAAGAAATGCCCCCTTCACGGGGGCGTTTTGAAAGGCAGATATGACCCGCTTACATCATCAACAAAACAAGAAAATCCGAAACCTGCGCGAGCGAATCAAAGATGATCGTCGCGTGCTTTCCTACGATTGCGACGCCACCGTCGCCTACGGCACGGGCGAGCGATTCGACGGCGTTGACCGCATGGGCAAAACCACGGAAACGACCATCATCGAGAAATTCACGCATCAGGGCGAAAACACCTATTTCCCGCTACCGTTCTTCTTTTGCAACGACGGACACGGCGTGTTTGTCCAGAGTGACGCCGCGGCGGTCTTTACGCTATCGGCGGGACATGTCGAAATCACGTTGCCGGAAGAAGAGTGCGATGTGTTCTTCCTCTACGGCACGCCGCGCGAAATCGTTGCGCAATTCGTAGAGATGACGGGTAAGCCGATACTTCCGCCCGACTGGGCGTTTGGGCCTTGGGTCTCCGCCAACCGCTGGAAGAGCCAGAAGGATGTGGAGGAGCAGCTTGATAAAATCGAATCCTCCGGCTATCCCGCGACATCGCTCGTCATCGAGGCCTGGAGCGACGAGGCGACGTTCTATCTCTGGAACGGTGCGGAGTATGACGGCAAGAGCGGCGGGGAACCGTTCTCCGCCTCCGACCTGCGCTTTCGCGAACCCTGGCCGAATCCGCAGGCGATGATCGAACGCATGCACCGCATGGGCATCAAACTCGTGCTCTGGCAGATTCCCGCGCTCAAACAGCTCGAAAAAGGCGAAGTTTGCCCGCAGCACGATCGCGACGACGCTTACGCGCTGGAGCAGGGATTCGTCGTCGAGAATGCCGACGGAACGCCCTATCGCATCCCGCGACAATGGTTCATCGGCGCGCATGTGCCGGATTTCACCGTGCCGGAATTGTGTTCCTGGTGGATGGAGAAGCGGCGCTATCTGTTGGAGATGGGCGTCGACGGCTTCAAGACCGATGGCGGAGAATTCATGCACGATCTTTCCGTGCGTTTTCATAACGGACAAAGCGGTGTCATGATGCGCAACCGATATGTTGCGGACTATGAGACCGCGTATACCCGCGCGATCGGGAAAGATCGCACGCTGTTTTCCCGCGCGGGCTATCTCGGCGCGCAGACGACGCCGATTCACTGGGCGGGCGATCAGGTGTCTTCCTTTGAAGAGATGCGTTCGGTCCTCAACGCCGGACTTTCGCTGGGGCTTTCCGGCGTGCCGTTCTGGAGCTTTGATATCGGCGGGTTCGCGGGACCGCTACCTTCCGCCGAGCTCTATCTGCGTTCAACCGCGATGGCGGCGTTCGTTCCGGTCATGCAGTGGCATAGCGAGCCGCTCGGCGGGCAGTTCGGTGGATTTGACACGGGTCTGGTCAACGACAGAAGCCCATGGAACATCGCGCTGCACGCAAGCGACGAGCGGGTGGAGCGCGTCGCGCGGTTCTATGCCCGCCTCAGGATGAATCTTTTGCCGGAGCTGCTGTGTCAAGCAAAGATTGCGACACAGTCGCGCCTGCCGATGATGCGGCACCTCGTGCTGGATTATCCGAACGACGCCAAGGCGCAAGTTTGCCATGATGAGTTCATGCTCGGTGATCTATTGATTGCTCCCGTGCTTCACGAAGGCGCGACGGGACGCGATGTATACCTGCCGCAAGGGCAGTGGTACAGCTTCCTTACCTGCGAGACGCTTTCGGGCGGACAAACTTTGTTCGTGGAAGCCGATCGCGATGAAATTCCCGTGTTTTTGCGTACGCCCGGCGCGGTTGCGCTGAATCTGCCGGAATCGCTGCTGCTTGGCGGCGACGTTGGCAACAGCGTAGAAAAGCTCAACACGGCGGTTCTCGCCATCTCCGGCAAAGCGAATGTGGACTATGCCGACGCATTCGGCAACCGCGCGGTTTTGCGAGATGGCGAGATTTTGCAGGCGAATCTGCGCGTGCTGGATGTCTCGACGTTGCAGTTTGCGGAGATTTGAGTGATGCAAGATCGATATGTGCTGTGTTGTTGCCGCCGAAATCAATAGAGAAGCACATCGTTCGAAAGGATGATTTTATGGAAAATTCTGTCATCGATAGAGCCTGGTGGAAAGAGTGCGCGGTGTACCAAATCTATCCGCGCAGTTTTTTTGACTCCAATGGAGACGGCATCGGCGACCTGGCCGGTATCACGCAAAAACTCGACTATATTGCTTCTCTCGGCGTTGGCGCGGTTTGGCTTAATCCGGTTTACGATTCGCCCAACGACGACATGGGCTATGACATCCGCAATTATGAGGCTGTCATGCAGGAGTTTGGCACGATGGCGGACTTTGACGCGCTGCTTGCGGGCCTTCATGCGCGCGGCATCCGGCTGATTATGGATCTCGTGGTCAACCATAGTTCCGACGAGCATGCGTGGTTTGTCGAATCGCGTAAAAGCCGCGACAATCCCTATCGTGACTTCTATATCTGGCGGGATGGAAAGCACGGCAAAGAACCCAACAACTGGGCTTCGTTCTTCACGCCGTCCGCGTGGAAGTATGACGAGCAGACGGATCAATGGTATCTGCACCTGTTCTCCGAAAAACAGCCCGATCTCAACTGGCAAAACCCCGCCGTCCGCGCGGAAGTGTACGCCATGATGAACCGCTGGTTCGATCGCGGTGTGGATGGATTCCGTATGGACGTGATCAACCTCATCGCGAAAGCGAAAGGGTTGCCGGACGGCACGGGCACACCTTCGCCGGAAGGATATGTTTTTGCGCCGGAGCATTTTGCCGACCAACCGCAGGCACACGAATACCTGCGCGAGATGAGGCGCGTCTGCTTTGACGGGCGGGACTGCATGTGCGTCGGGGAAACGCCGTTTAGCAGTAGCGCCACCGGCTTTTCCTATGTCGATCCCGTGCATCGCGAGCTGGACATGGTGTTTTCGTTTGATTTGATGGACATCGACAGCGGAAGGAGCGGAAAATGGGAGATCGTTCCCTGGAATCTCGCGCGGATGAAAGCGATCATCGAGGACTGGCAAACCGCGCTGGCAACGGGATGGAATAGCCTCTTTTGGTCGAACCACGACCAGCCGCGCCCTGTTTCGCGCTTCGGCAGCGCGGAGAGCGAGGTGCCTCGTGTTCGCTCCGCGAAGATGCTCGGTGTTGCCATGCACCTACTCCGCGGGACGCCGTTTGTCTATCAAGGCGAAGAACTCGGTATGACGAACGTGCCGTTTCGCAATATCTCGGACATCCGCGATCTGGAGAGCCTGAATTTCTACCGCCTTGCCGCCGCGCGCGGGGAGGCGGAGAAGGCCTGGCAAGCGATTTTACGAAAAGGGCGCGACAACGCTCGCGTGCCGATGCAGTGGAGCGCGGAACAGAACGCGGGCTTCACGACGGGTACACCCTGGCTCATGGTGAACCCGAACCACGATCGTATCAACGTGGACGCGGCGGAACAAGACCCCGACAGCGTGCTACGTTTTTACCGCGCGCTTCTTTCTTTGCGTGCGGAAAGCCGGACGCTGATCTACGGCGAATTTGCGCTGATCGAGCGGGAGCACCCGCAGGTGTTTGCGTATACGCGAACCTTGGAAGACGAAACGATGACCGTGCTTTGCAACATGAGCGGCAAAGAGGCGCGCCTTACAAAGGCCGTCTCCGGCGCGTGCGTGCTGAGAAACATGCATGGCGAAATGGAGGAGAGATTGCTTGCGCCTTATGAGGCGCGGGTGATCCGCTCTCACGTATAGCGAACAACAAAAACGTGATGAACCGATCTTCATTTGTGGTAAACTAAGATAGTTTACAAGCAAAAATCAACACTTATGGTGTTGACGCGGAGAGAGGCGTTTTATGAGAAGGTTCATCCAACATTCGTTCCTAAAACCGGAAAAGGTAGACGAGTATGTTCATCTGCATGCGCGTGCCTGGCCGGAAGTACTGCAAATGATCAAGGTGTGCAACATTCGAAACTACTCCATCTCGATCCGCGGAACAGAGCTTTATACATACTATGAGTATGTCGGCGAGAACTATGACGCGGATATGGATCGTATGGCGCAGGATCCGACCACGCAGGAATGGTGGAAGCACACGCGCCCTTGCTTTTTGTATCATGATCAGGGCGTGTATTATGACGATTTGCAGGAGATTTTTTACTGCGAATGATTCGCTGGCAAAGCTACGCTTTCAATTCAATACATAAATTAAAAAAACGCTTTTCGCGATACGGAGCATCCCGTCGCGAGAAGCGCTTTTTTACATCGGGCTTGTTCAAAAGAAAAACTGCTACAGACCAGATCGGACGATAAGAAACGGGGAAGCGGCTTTTACCGCTCGTTTTTCTGCCCCATAAAGAGCTCCAGTTCCCGCTGCGTTTCGGGAATGACTTCTTCAATCGCCGCCTCGCCGTTGATCAACTGATACGCCCGTTTGCAGATGATGGCGTCTATGGCGTTCGGGGACATCACTTGACCGTTGCGAATGATCGGCGGCAGCATGGGTTTTGTGTAGTTATAAACGGATCGATAA
This sequence comes from Eubacteriales bacterium, assembly GCA_028703645.1. Classification (GTDB taxonomy): domain Bacteria; phylum Bacillota; class Clostridia; order Christensenellales; family CAG-138; genus UBA7703. The sequence goes on along the minus strand of JAQVML010000005.1, from coordinate 6,709 downwards.
AGCGGTAGCCACGGATAAAACTTCACCAGCTCGTCGTTGGTGTAGGTTCGCGTGATGGCGGATTGCCCACCCAAGAGCGCAAAATAGCTATCCATCTGCTCGTTGCAGGTCCAGCGGATAAACGCCATTGCGCTGTCTTTGTTTGGCGAGCGTTCGGAAACGCCAAGACTCCAGCCGCCCAGCAGAGGGCTGTTTCCGGGGATGTGGTTGTAGCCGATCGATCCAATCATACTGCTCTTGCGCAAGTCATTGATGTTGGTCAAAAAGGACGGGTAGGAGATCAGCATTGCGGTCTCTCCGCCGAGGAAGCTGTCCACAATGCTCACGTCGTTTGCGTTGAGGTAATCCGGCTTGGCAAAGCGCAGGATTTGGATAAAATTGATGTAGGCTTTCAGCGTCTTCGGGTTGTCAAACACCACGTTTCCGTTGCCGTCGATGATCTCGCTGCCATAGGAGCGCAGGCGCATGTAGAGCTCCGGCGCGAGGCACTCGTCGTACGCGGCGGGGATGGAAACGCCGTAAGGGATGGCGTTCGTCTTGCTGGTAAAGAACTCGGCCATCGCATTGTATTCCCGCAAACTGACCGGTGGGCGAAGCGGAGAGCCGAATTGCTTTTCAAATTGATTGCGCAGCGCGGGGCTATCGAAGAGGTCTTTCCGATAATACAGAATCTGCGGCGCATACATGAACGGTAGGCCGTAATACTTATCCTGAAATTTGGAGAAATATTCCAGACTGCCGGGTAAAAACTTCGAAACATCGATCGTGTGCATAAAGCTGGAGATATCGGCTAATATGCCCTGATTTGCCAGCAGGCTAAGCCACGGAATATCGTACATATAGACGTCGTATCGGTTTTCGGCCTTGTCGCTGAGACTGCTTTCCACAATGGCGTCATAGAGCCGGTGATGCTGCAAAATCGTGATATCCACGCGAATGCCGGTCTGCGTTTCAAAATTGCGGAGTAGGCCGTGGAAGGAATGCACGAGCGGCGTATCCAGCATCAGAATCCGAATGCTGTTTTTCTTGCTGCTGACGATGGCGCTCGGCTGCAGGTAGGCCGGCGTTTTCAGCGCGGATAGCACCATAGAAGCATCGTGAACTTCGTTGGAATTGAGTATGATCTGGTCGCTTTCCTGCAGCTGAGGCGATTGCAGTTTCTCCACCAATAGATTCGCGGCTTTCGCGCCGAGCTTCATCGCAGGACGCGCGGTGGAAAAGTTTGCAAACGAGCGGGTGAATTTATTCCAGTGTTCCTCGCCAAGCGTAACGACAGGGATGTTTTGCGTGGAGTACCCGAGAATGTGCAACCCTTCGATCACGCCGTTGGCGATGGTTTCGGATGTAGTCATGACGATATCGGGCATGTCACTCTTGAGTAAGCCGGTGATCTTGCGGAAGGCATCTTCCTTGTTCAGGTCGGTTTGAATGATTGCGTCCTTATGCGGGGCGCGGTTGCTGTTCTCATACGCCTCGGTAAATCCCTTGACGCACTCCGACTCGCTGGTGAAGCGGAGCGGACCAGTCATGAGATAGATCTTTTGGTAGTCGGAGTCCAACAGCGTCTGCGTCATCTCGCGGATGCTGGCGCGGTTGTCAAACGAAACGAAGTTCGCGTCGAGGCTGTTGATCAACCGGTCGATCAATACGATCGGACGATTTTGCTTGTTGAAGTTTTCATAATAAAACTTCCATCCGTCCTGCTGGCAGGAGACGAGAATCAACCCGCACACCTGCTTGCGGAGCATGTTTTGAACGATCTGCTGCTCGATCTCCGGAATATCATAGGAGAAGGTCAGGTTTAAATAATACGGGCTGTTTTGAAACGCATATTCGATTCCCTGAAAGATTTGAACATAATACGAATCGTTGAAGTTTGGCAATATGATGCCAATGTCGTTATACGTGCTGCTCTTGAGGTTTTTTGCGGTTAGGTTTTGCGAGTATTGCAGCTCTTCAATTGCGGCCTTGATGCGAGCCGAAACCGCCTTACTGACCGGTTTGGTGTGGTTCATATAATTTGAAACAGTGGCAATGGAAACGCCTGCGTGGGATGCAACATCCTTTATGGTCGACATAAACACCTCTCGGCTTTTTTTTGATGAGATCTGCATAAAACAATTCGATTACTATTATAACAGCTACGCGTTGATTGTAAAGTAAAACGATTAAATAAATTTTCATGTAAAGTTCAATCGCTTTATTGACAAACAATGAAAAGCTAATATACAATTCTCTTGTCCGAGCGAGATGAAATGTTCGGATATAAATGGAAAACAAAAGGAAATAGATGCATGTCTGAACAAATCGGCAAGAGAACCTGGGTCTTTCCGGATGGCGAGATGCCGCAGCCCGGTGAATTCCCGGTAAAAGCGCATGAATCCATTATTATTCTGAATTCTTCAGATGAACCTGCGATTTGCAGATTGAGCGTTTACTATACCGACCGGGAGCCATACAGCGACATCGTTGTTCGTGTTGAGCCGCGCCGGGTTCGTTGCATTCGCACCAACAACCTAACCGATATGTGTGGCTATGTGATTCAACCGGAAGAGCAATACGCGATGAAGTGGGATTGCAGCGTCGCCGTGGTGATGCAGTATGGCAGACTGGACACGACCGATCAGCCGATGCATTTTTATATCAATCAAGGATTCAACGAATAGCGAGAACAAGACAAAACAAAAAGCATTTTTATGAATTAGAATTCAACAGACGATTTCAACAGAAAAGAACGAACCAATCAAGCAGTCATCGTGCGATCCTAAGCAATCAAGACAAAGGCGTCAAACAGATCAGTTCATCAATATCTAGCGGATCATGATTCTTTCCAATATTTTAGTTCCCTCCATCAAAGACGATAGAGTGTTTCTTTCCAGATGATATTGTACCGTAACTCTCGGTACTTACCATAAAAAACAGACTTGGAGGAAAGTATGAAAAAACTTATCACGTGGATTTTGTCTCTCATGATGATTTTTGCACTCACAGCATGTGCAGCGCCCGCGCCTACGACGCAGCCCGACGCAGCCCCGGCAGACGCAACGACCGCCCCTGCTGACGCAGCGGAAGCGCCCGCAACCGAACCAGCGGCAGAGGTGAAAAACTTCAAAGTTGGTGTGTCCATTATGGAGTTGACCGCGTATACTTGGTATCAAGGCGTGATCGACGGCTGCAACCAGTGGATGGCCGAGAATGGCGCGAAAAACGGCGTCAACATCACTTTCACATTTGAAGATTCTCATTCGGACGTGGCAACCATGCTCAACAACGTGGAAAACATGGTCGCTGCCGGCAGCAATGGCATCATCCTCTTCCCGGCGGATGCCTCGTCCGCAATCCCCACGATGAAGCAGTATGTCGCGCAGGGAATTCCGTTCATCATCGGCGACTATGCGCAGGAGACCACCTCGCCCGACGACGTCGTTTGGTCTACCTTCGTTGGTCACGACATGAAGGCGCTGGGCGTGAAAGCAGGCGAAGTTGCGGTGGAATACCTCAAGACGCTCGGCAAAGACAACCCTGTTTGTCTGTTCATCACCGTACCGACCTCCGGTCAGGTCTCCGCGGATCGCTTCACCGGGTTTAAAGAAACCGTCCTGGCAGCGTTCCCGAACGCAACGATCATTGAAGAAGGCGACACCAACGGTCATAACCGTGACTCCGCCCAGACGCTGATGGAGAACATTCTCCAGCGTGAGCCGGTCATCGACGTGGTGGCGGGACACAACGACGCGGAAGTGGTTGGCGCATACAACGCGGCAATCCAGCAGGGAAGAACCGAGATCAAGTTTGTCGGCATCGCAGGCGACATCGATGTTTTGACCTGGCTCTCCGAAGGCAACGAGAACTGGCTTGGTGAAGTGTTGCAGGATCCGGTCGTGCTGGGCTACCAGGCGACGGACGCGATCTATCGCGTGCTGGCAAAGGGCGAAACCCTCAATCCGAAGTATGATCTGCCCGCTCCCGAAGCGATCACCAAGGACAACATCGGTTCTTACGATTGGAAATCCTGGAGCTGGCTCGGCTAAGCAAAGTAAAACCGGATTGATACACAGAATGCCGACGGGGAGTGTTTATTCCCCGTCGGCAGAAAAATGCGGGGGTCAATTATGATCAATCTTTTACCCGAACCGAAACGGATCAAAGAAACAGGAGCATATTCGCGTGTCTTTCAGGGGATATGCCTCATGCCGGAACGCGGACCATTGGAGGATGAAGTCCTTCTGGAGTTAGCCGTTCTTCGTCATTGGAATGCTCGACAGGTAAAACTGCGCCTTGGCGAGCCGGTTCTGCCGGATGAGATCAAGCTGCACATCATTCCATCGCTGGATCAATTTGAAATTGATAAGAAGGAACTCTTTTTCGAGCAGGGCTATGCTCTGACCATTCAGGAAAACGAAATATCGCTGTATTATGCCGATCGCGCGGGGTACATCAACGCGCTGACCAGCCTAAAGCAGCTCTATCATAACGTAGAGAAAGGCGTTTGCCTGCCGCAATGCGAAATCGTCGACTATCCATCGCTCGCGGTTCGGGCAATCGCCCAGACCTTCTCCTGGTATGCGGGCTATGGACGGCTTGGATTTGACAGCCAGCTCTGGGGATATGACGAATGGGTGGAATACCTGAACATCTGCCTCGACAATAAGATCAACCAGTTCAACCTTGTCATGTATGGCTACTGGCCGTTCGATCTGCCGAATCACGACGAGACGGTGTTTCGCAATGTTCCGCTTCAGATTTGGAACGCGGAGAATCGCCGCTGGCTGACCGTCCACTACACGCATCCGAATCTGGAAGATCCGTTCATGGATCGTTTCATCCAGCTTGCGCATAAGCTGGAAGTCAAGATCTTCGCCTATGTCGGACTCAATTCCTACAACGGAGCTTATACGATCAAGCACCCGGAGGCGCGCACAAAGCCGCCGAAGACGGGGCAGTTTCTTAACGATTTCGACTCCCTCTGCTTATCCTATCCCGGTACGGTAGACTATATTTTAGACTCCATGGTGCAGATTACCCGATTGGGATTCGACGGCTTCACGCTCGAAGAGAGCGAAGAGGGATTCTGGTATTGCGAGTGTGACGAGTGTAAGAGCCGCTGGCACGCGACCACCAACTCCCCTGTTGAGGCCAAGCATAAGGCGAATATGTGGCTGCTGCGTGAAATCTATCGCGCGGTACGGGCGGAGAACCCGGATTGCGTAATCGGCATGCGCGCGTTTCGCCAGCCGCCGCTGGAGAAAGACCCCGCGTTCCTGCAAGAATGTGTGGAGTCCATGCCAAAGGATATCATGCTGTTCTGGGCGCCGGGGCTGTATGTTCCCGAGACGGAGTTTCCCAAGTGGATCGAAGCCTTTGGCGCGGATCATATCTGGGCGCGCGACACGGAGTCCAACTCCATCACCTCGACGATGGGACGCCTCTATCGAACATTTCGGTCCAATATGATTCGGTATGAGGACGAGGCCAACGAGCAGGTGATTGAGACGGATATCCGTCAGCATCGCGGCAGCGTGGAGATGGGTGTACACGGAATCAACGGGTTTATGTTCGAGTGGTTTGGCCTGTTCCTGCACCTGTTTGCGCATGGAAACTACGGCTGGGGTTCGCAGATGGAGGAGGACGAGTTCTTCCATCGCGCCTGCGCGCTGAACTTTGGCGATCTGGGCGAGGAGGTGCTGTATGTGATGCGGCACATGCTCACGATTCATGAGAGCCAAATGCCGTTTTACACGACTCCGTTCCCATTCCAGAAGAACAAGATGACGAAAGCGGATATCCCGGCGATTCTTGCGGCTAAGGAGAATCATCCGCACATCATGGAGCGCATTGCCCATCTGCAGGAGCGCTGCTATCGCGATCCGTGGCTGCGGCCCTGGCTCTGCCACTTTGACAAGCTCTCCAATGCGGAGCGGCGCAACGCGATTATCTACGACATGACACTTGCCTCTCTGCGATATGAAGAAGAGCAGGACGTGGCGAAGAAGGATGCGATACTGGACGAGATTCTCTATCTAAACGAGCGTGACTTCGACATCGTGAAAGAGATGTTTTTCGACATCAATCCCGTCGAAGAAACGGGCGTGAAGAGCTGCATGTACCCATATCATGAGATCAAACGATTGATTCACAACATCAGACATCCAGAAGAACCGGACAACGCAATCATCTGCTCCGGCATCGAGGCCCTGGGTTGGCTCTGGCTGTAAACAGGAAGGGATTGGAGCACCATTAACGGAATGAAAACGCAATTAGCTAACAATACTGCGGATACCCCGCTCATTGAGGTAAGACACTGCACGATGGAGTTTCCCGGCGTGAAAGCGCTGGACGATGTCAACTTCACCTTGCTGCCGGGCGAATGCCACGGTCTTGTCGGAGAAAACGGAGCAGGCAAGTCCACGCTGTCCAAATGCATCACGGGCGAAAACCGGATGACCAGCGGCGAACTTCTGATCAATGGCGAGCCGATCAATCTCGCGCACTACAGCATTCGCGACTCGCAGATGAAGGGGATTGCAATCGTTCATCAGGAGTTCACCCTCATGGGGGACATGACGGGCGTAGAGAACCTATTTGTCGGGCGATATGAAACACGAGCGGGCTTCATCAACTGGAAGAAACTGCACAGCAGAGCGTATGAGCTCATGGAGTTCTTGCAATGCGATGTGAACCTCGATATTCCCGTTTGCCATTTGCGCAC
>JAQVML010000258.1 GCA_028703645.1 Eubacteriales bacterium | reverse complement strand
CCGTCAGCGCCTACTTGCTCTCGCGTTCGGGCTGCCCTCATAAGTCCATTCACCATCGCTCGAAATATTGCCTTTCCATCGCCGGCAACTCTCTGTAATTTCTCTGAAATGTTTACTCGTCTTACTCAACGGTTTGATGATTCAATTTTCTCTATTATGACAGATGATTCACTTCTTCCAGCGTACCTTTTCACTCCCACTCAATCGTTCCCGGCGGTTTGCTGGTGATGTCGTAGACGACACGGTTCACGTGCGGAACCTCGCCGATAATTCGCTCGCTGATGCGCCGTAGCACCGGATACGGAATTTCCGCCCACTCAACCGTCATCGCGTCCGTCGAGGTTACCGCGCGTACGCCGATGATGTAGTCATACGTGCGCTGATCGCCCATCACGCCGACCGTACGCATGCCGGTAAACACGGTAAAATATTGCCAGATTGCTTCTTCCAATCCCGCAATCTTGACTTCCTCGCGGAAGATTGCGTCGCTCCTGCGCAAAATGGCAAGCTTATCCTCCGTCACGTCGCCCAGAACGCGGATGGCTAAGCCCGGGCCCGGGAATGGCTGCCGCCAGACCAGCTCATGCGGAATGCCAAGTGATTCGCCCAGCGCACGCACCTCGTCCTTAAACAGCATACGAAGCGGCTCCACCAGCCCGATAAAGCCGATATCTTTCGGCAGGCCGCCAACGTTATGGTGGCTCTTAATCGTGCTTGCGCTGCTCGTGCCGCTCTCGATTACGTCCGGGTAGATCGTGCCTTGCAGCAAGAATTCTCCGCCGCCAAGCTTTTGGGACTCTTCTTCAAACACGCGGATGAACTCTTCGCCAATGATCTTGCGCTTTCTTTCTGGTTCGACCACACCCGCAAGCTTACTCAAAAAGCGCTCACGCGCATCGACTTTGATGATATTGAGCGAAAGCGTATCGTGATACACCTGCATGACCTGCTCCGCTTCATTTTCACGCAACAGACCGTGATCGACGAAGATGCAGGTCATCTGACTACCGACCGCTTCGTGCACCAACACGCTCGCGACGGAAGAATCCACGCCGCCGGAGAGCGCGCCTATGACGCGCTTGTCGCCGACCTGCGCGCGAATGCTCGCGATCAGCTCGTCCTTGAGGTTTGCCGCGCTGTAGTCGCAGCGAAGACGGCAAACGCTCTTGAGGAAGTTTTCAAATAGCTTTTGACCGTTTTGCGTGTGAGTCACTTCCGCGTGGAATTGGATGCCATACACCTTGCGCTCCTCGTCCGCAAACGCCGCAACGGGGCAAGCATCGGTAGACGCAATCGCGGTAAAACCTTCCGGCGCGCGCGTGACGGAGTCGTTGTGGTTCATCCAAACGACATCGCCAAGGCCGGTAAACAGCGGATGATCCGCAAAGTGAATCTTGGTATGCCCGTACTCGCGAATCGGAGCGGAGGCAATTTCGCCACCGAACACCTTTGCGATATACTGCATGCCATAACAGATGCCAAGTACCGGAACACCGAGCGAAAACACCGCGTTATCGCAGGCTTTCGCGCCTTCTTCATAGGCACTGTCCGGTCCTCCGGTCATGATGATCGCGCTCAGGCTCTCACCCTTGATTCGCTCAATGGGCGCATCATGCGGGATGAGTTCACTATAAACGCCCGCCTCGCGCACGCGGCGCGCGATGAGCTGGTTGTATTGTCCGCCAAAGTCGAGGACTACGACACGTTCGCGCATAGATTATTCCCCGCGAAAGACGACGCCGTTTTCATCCGCACGCTCGATGATAGCGAGCGACTCCAGATGAATTCCCGCGTCGCGCAGGCGCTGTCCGCCCGGCTGAAAGCCTTTTTCGATGGCTACTCCGATGCCGACAAGTTCCGCGCCCGCCTCGTCCACAATCTCGACCAGACCGCGCAGCGCTTCGCCGTTTGCTAAGAAGTCGTCTACGATAAAGACCTTGTCGCTCGAATTGAGCCACTGGCTCGACACGATCAACGTCACATGCTTTTTATAAGTATAGGAGTAGATGTCGCTCTTGTAGAGGCCGCCTTCGATGTTGTCCGACTTCGCTTTTTTTGCAAACACGAGTGGAACACCGAATTCTTCCGCGCACAGTGTCGCCAACGCAATACCGGAGGCTTCCACCGTTAGCACCGCCGTTAACCCCGTTAAATCAAAACGGCTCTTGAATTCCTTCGCCATGTTGCGCATCAGCGCGGTATCCACGCGGTGGTTCAAAAAGCCGTCTACCTTTATGATGTTACCCGGAAGCACACGCCCCTCGTTGCGAATTCGATCCTGCAACTGCTTCATCCTGCACCAACTCCCATCCATACTAAATAATGCGTTTATTATCGCTCAATTCGTCAGAATAATCAAGATTTATCGCAAAAATGATCCAATCGTTTTCTGATTGCATGGTCTTTGAATAAAAGTATGATCAAATATATGATGCAGATTTTGAAAGAAAAGTTGCAAAACAGAATAATAGCCCGAAGACTCGGACTGGTTTGCAAGCAACTTGGTTGCTTATTTGATTTTGCAGGTCGCTCCAACAGCTATCATCGAAGCTTCAAATGAGTAGAAAAAAAACCAGCCCGAAGACTCGGACTGGTTTGTAAGCAACTTGGTTGCTTATTTGATTTCGCAGGTTGCTCCAACTTCTTTAAAAGAAGCAGCAATCTTCTCGGCTTCTTCCTTGTTGACGCCTTCCTTGACTTTGCTCGGCGCGCTGTCGACAACGTCTTTGGCTTCCTTGAGGCCGAGGCCGGTCAGCTCGCGAACGACCTTGATGACCTTGATCTTCTCTGCGCCGACCTCCTTGAGGATGACGTCGAACTCGGTCTTCTCTTCCACTTCTTCAGCGGCGGCGGAAGCGGGGCCTGCGACTGCGACTGCGGTCGCGGCGGCGGACACGCCAAATTCTTCTTCGAGGGCTTTCACGAGCTCGAAGAGCTCCAGAACGGACATCGCTTTGATATCAGCGATCAGTTGTTCCTTATTCATAATATTCTCCTTACATTTTTGTTGCGGATGGTCCGCATATTTTTTGTGTTTTGGGATACGCGAACGTCCGCTTTACGCTTCCGCTCCGCCTTGTTTCTTGGCGATTTCGTTGATCGCGATTGTGAACTTGGAAATCGGGGACATCATAGAGCCCAGCATACGTGCAATCATCACCTCGCGGCTCGGCAGGTCTGCAATTGCCTCGACCTGGGATGCGTTGAGAATGCTCTTGTCGACGAATCCGCCTTTGAGCTCGCACTTCTTCGTCTTCTTGACGAAGGCCTTGAGAATGCGCGCAGGCGCTGCGACGTCATCGTAACCAAACGCGAAAGCGCTGGGTCCCTTAAGAATGTTGATTTCCTTTGCATCGATACCGTTTGCTTCGCAAGCGCGTTCTACAATGTGGTTTTTGATAACCGCATATTCTACGCCGGCTTTGCGCATTTCTGCACGCAGTTCGGTGTCCTCTGCAACGGAGATGCCGCGATAGTCGAAAACGACGACGCTCTGTGCCTTTTTGATCTTTTCCGCGACAGAAGCAACCTGCTCCGCTTTACGTTCTACGTTTTGAGTGTTTGCCATCTAGTTGTTTCACCTCCTTGTATCTGTATCAGGAAAATAAAAAATCCT
>JAQVML010000257.1 GCA_028703645.1 Eubacteriales bacterium | reverse complement strand
TCCACCTGCCTTACTTTTGCGTATCAGAAATAAACGGGCGCGCTGCGCTTTTTGTGAGCGCGCCGAGAAACGAGTTGAAATGTAGTTCGTTGTAGTCTTGTTTGTGCTTATACGAAGCGGGCTGTCACGGTTCCAAGTTTAGAAAACGTTGCGGTGAAGACATCGCCTTTTTTCGCGGGGAGTGCGGCGGCAAACGCGCCGGAGAGCACCACTTCGCCCTTCTTAAGCGAAACGCCGTAGCGCCGCAGACAGTTTGCGAGCCAAGCGACGGATATCGCCGGATCACCCATTACGGCGGCGCCTGTTCCCTCACTCACAACGCCTTTGCCCGGCTGCTCCGTTTGCATGCTGATGGCGGCGAGGTCGAGACCGACAGGAGAGACACGGTCATTGCCGAGAACATATCGTCCGGAAGATGCGTTGTCCGAAATCGTGTCGGCAAGCTTGATCTTCCAATCTGCAACACGGCTATCCACAATTTCAAACGCGGCGCATACGTACTCGGTTGCAGACAACACATCTTGTTCCGTTACGTCACGGTCGGGCAGATCCTCGCCGAGGATAAAAGCGATCTCCGCCTCGATCTTGGGCTGAATCAGGTCGTCCGTGTCGACATCGCGTGAGCGATCCATAAACGTAAACAAGTGTCCGTAGTCCGGCTCGTTTACGCCGAGCAACTGCTGCATACCGGGAGAGGTCAGACCGATCTTTTTCCCACTGATCGTTGCGCCCTGAGACAATAGCCGATTGATGTTTACGAGCTGGATGGCATATGCGTCATCCACCGTAAGCGCGGGATGTGTTTTCGTCAACGGCGGAATCGGGGTCAATGTGCGCTCGGCTGCAAACAGCTCCGCCGCTAGCTGCTCGATCAGTGCCTTCGACGTACTCATGCTTTTAGATAAGGTGGGTCGATCGTCAGAAAACTGTGTACGATCGCTGCGAATTCCTGCGTGCGCTCAATCTGCGTCCAGTGTCCGCACTTGCCGAAAACGTGGAGCTGCGCATTTTCGAGCCCCTGAATCAGCCTCATAGACGTAGAGAGCGGAATCACGCGGTCTTCGCGCCCATGCACGATGAGCGTTTGATGGCGAATTTCTTTGAGGTAGATTTCAAACTGCGCCATGGCTTCCACGCCGTCCTGCCGCGGGGCAGGGAACATGGAGGAGAAGCTCTCCTGAAAACCAGGCTGAATGCTGCCTTCATAGCGGCCCTTTGCCAGCTCCGGCGGCATCATCTTGCGGCTATAGGCGAAGATACCGATCAACTCCTGCATGTTCTCAAGGGACGGCTGATAACCCCAAACGCGGTCGAGGCCGTAGGTCAACGGGAACGTAACGCCCATGCTGCCCATCAGAACGAGCTTGCGCACGCGCTCCGGCTTGAGATATGCCATGGCGAGCGCGAGTGCGCCGCCGAAGGAGTTGCCGACGAGGTCAGCCTGCTGAATGCCGAGCGCATCCATAAAATCGATGGTCTGCCGCACCCACGCATCCATGTTATAGACCATGCCTTCGGGACGATCCGTATACCCAAAGCCGACCAGATCCGGCGCATAGATGTGATGCTCTCCCGAAAGAAGCGGGAAGAGTTTATTCCAGTTTGCCCAAGCGGAGACGCCCGGGCCGGAGCCGTGCAACATGATCAGCGGGAAACCGTTGCCCACGTCGTGATAGTTCGTTTGAAATGTGCCGGTTTTGATGGATTTTGCAATCTCCGGTCTCTTTTCCATGATGATACGACCTCCTTGATATTGATTGATCGACAGACGTCATCCGACGCTGCGCTGTGTGTGTATGGTTACGGGCTAAAAGCTCGTTTGCTTTAATGTTTTCGAAATCGAAGCCGCTGCGGCAACGACTCGTTTTGTAATCTTTTCCAACCGTTCGCCTTCGAGATTTCCCTGCATGCCGGAGATGCTCAGCGCGTATTTCACCTGACCCTTGCCATCAAAGATCGGTGCCGCGACACAACGCAGACCCAACATGATCTCGCCGTCGTCTATGGCGTAACCTTGCTTGCGGATGGTTTCCAGCTCGCGTTCGAGCACGGACGCATTGGTGATGGTGTTTGGCGTGTAGGGGGTTAGTTTCTTTTCGCGGATCAATCGGTTTCTTTTACTTTCCGGCAGATAGGCGAGCATTGCCTTGCCAAGACCCGTGCAGTGGATGGGCAGCCGCCCGCCGATTTCGGAAACAATACGGATGAGATGCGTGGAGTCGAGTTTTTCAAGATAGAGAATTTCGCCGCGATCTTCCGTACCGAGTTGAACCATTTCGCCAAGTTCCGAATTGAGTTTTTGCATATACGGCATTGCGATGGAACGAATGTCCCACATCTTGCCAACTTTTACGCCAAGTTCGAAAAACCGGATGCCGAGGCGATATCGCCCCGTCAGTTCGGATTGCTCCACATAGCGGTATAAAACAAGAGTGGAGATCACCCCGTGTACCGTGCTCTTCGGCCAGCCAAGTGTGTTGGCAAGCTCAGTGAGTGAGTGTTCGCGCGGTTCCTCGGCAAGTGCGTCCACGAGCAGGAAGGCACGCTCAATCGATTTGATATGAGCCGTATTTTCTTTTGCCATTTTCAATCACCATTATCAGACAAGAAGTAATTACTCTTTACGAATTTATGATAGCATTCTACACCGGCTTGAAGCAATCGAAAAGTTCCCAAACGTCACATATGAGTTCCCACATAACGAACAATTCAAAAGAAAGGCGTTGATATGGCTAAAAGAACCCGATAGAACGATCGATTGCCGGATTCGAACCGAATTCCAGACCATCTGGGAGCTGTTGAAAACGGCTGTATTGTGTCGATTGGCTTACGAAAAATAAGAAGAGCAGCTTTGTTCTTAAGCTGCTCTTCCGATTCGCTATTTAGGTTGTTTCACTTAAGCCACTTCTCGAATGGCAAAGCCAAAGGATGTTGGATGCGGTTCACATTCAAAGAACGGATGCCTCGTAAATCTTGTGGATGGACGCCGCAAGTGTTTCCTGAAACTGATCGTCGGTCTGTCCGGCGGAGAGCCCTTCTGCAAGCGCACGGGAAAAGCTCGCGATCAAACCCGGATTGCGGGAGAGTTTCTCGTTTGCTTCAGCCTGACTGTATCCGCCGGAGAGCGCGACAATGCGCAATACGCGCGGATGCCGCATCAGATCCGAGTAGAATCCATCCTGTGTCGGAATCGAGAGCTTTAGCATCACGTTCCTGCCTTCAGAAAGCGCGTTCAGATGCGCTAGCAACGCTTGCTTGAGTAAGACTTCCGACTGCGCTTTGTCGGCGCTGTGGATATCCACCTCCGGCTCAATGATCGGGACCAGTCCTGCGTCCAATATAGTCTTTGCGTAGTCAAACTGCTGATCGACAACTTGAGAGATAGCTTTCGGCACGGCTTGCATGATCACGGAGCGCATCTTCGTGCCGAAGATATTCCGATCAACTGCGCGCTTGAGCAGCGCATCCAGACCGATGATCGGTTTCATCAACTGTACGCCACCTTCCAACGGGGCCAACCCTTGGTCTACCTTTAAGAATGGAACGATTCTTTTCGTTTGCCAGAGGTAGTCCGCCGTAAATTTACCTTCTACCTTTCGATCCATGGTTTGTTCGAACAGAATCGCGC
>JAQVML010000256.1 GCA_028703645.1 Eubacteriales bacterium | reverse complement strand
CAGGTGCTCTCTCGCGTGCGCGCGCAGATGCCGGAAGAAGAAAAACGGAAACGAGCCGATTATATTTTGGAAAACAACGGGCCGCATGAAAGCCTGCTTCAGCAGGTAGACACGCTGTATGCAGCGCTCAAGGCCGGGGAGCATCACGATTGACGAAACGCCTGTCAAGAAAACGAAATATAAAACGCAAGCGCTTGAGCGGAATGCAGATTGCCGTGATCCTGTTGGGATCGCTTCTGTTCCTCTGCGCGGCTGGTTTTGGCGGGTATCTTTGGTATGAAGATACGCAATATCAAAAAGCGCTCCAGAAATATCCCGTTGCCTATACCGAGTTGATCAAACAATACGCAGATCAATATGAGCTGGACCCGTATCTGGTGCAATCCATTATGCGATGCGAAAGCAGCAACAATCCAAACGCGGTCAGCAAGGTTGGCGCGATCGGGCTGATGCAGATTATGCCGAACACGGGGGAGTGGATCGGGCACAAGATCGATCCGGAGCTCGCGTATTCACTGGATCTGTTGCAAGACCCCGCGACAAGCATTGAATACGGCTGCTGGTATCTCAACTACCTGAGCAATCGTTTTGACGGGAACGTGATGGAGATCATCGCGGCTTATAACGCGGGCCATGGTAACGTAGAAAAATGGCTCGATGATCCAAGGTTTTCGCAAAATGGAACGCTGACTACGATTCCGTTTGAAGACACCGCGCGATACTATGACAACGTCATGCAGGCCTATGAAAACTATACGACGCTTTACCCGGATTTGTTCACAACAAAGACCCAGTCCGCGACGGTTGTCGCAGGTTAGTCCACGTGCTATACTGAATCAAACCAACCGGAGGATAACACCTTGCTCGAATGTATCATCATTATCGCCATACTCGCGCTTGACCAGATCACAAAGCATCTGATTCAGCTTTCGCTCTCGCCCGTTGGAAGCAGCATGCCTGTGATCAACGGCTTTTTGCAATTGACCAACGTCCATAACACGGGTGCCGCCTGGGGAATGCTGGAAGGCTTCCGCTGGCTGTTTATTCCGATGACGTTGATCGTAGCTGCGGTTCTCATCTACGTGATCATTCGGTTTCGCAAGAAGCTCACGCTGTTTTCGCGCATCACGCTCGCGCTTTTGTTTGCCGGCGCGGTCGGCAACTTTATCGACCGCGTGGCGCTCTCGTATGTGCGGGATTTTATCGATATTACGCCGTGGTTTCAGTTCCCCGTGTTCAACGTTGCGGACAGCGCGCTGAGCGTCGGCTGCGTATTACTCTTGATCGATGCGCTGTTTTTAAAAGAAAGATCGCTCTTTGAGCGCGTTTCGTTCAAAAACGAGAACCCTGATCCGCAGAAAAAAGAGGAGATCGACGTGAAAAACAAAGCGGGCGATGGTTCGGCAGCGGATCAGCCCGCAGATAAGCCCCATGCCTGAGCAGGAGAGCATCGTTTGCGGCGATTGCATCCGTCTGGACTCGCTTGTTGCGGCAGAGACGGAGCTTTCACGCACGCAAGCGCAGCGAATGATTCGCGAAGGCACCATATTGCTCAACGGCAAACCGGTCAAGCCAAACGCGCTGACGCAAACGGGCGATCTGGTTGAAATCACCTATCCCGATCCTGTTGAAACAGACGTCTTGCCGGAGGATATCCCGCTCGATATTCTCTATGAGGACGAGGATTTACTCGTTGTCAACAAGCCGCAGGGAATGGTCGTGCATCCTTCCGCAGGGCACGCCAGCGGAACGCTGGTTAACGCGCTGCTCTATCACATCAAAGACCTCTCCGGCATCGGCGGAGAATTGCGCCCCGGCATCGTTCACCGCATCGATCGCATGACCTCCGGCCTACTCGTGGTGGCGAAGAACGACTCTGCTCACCGCGCGCTGAGCGATCAGTTTCGCGATCACAGCGCGCACAGAAGCTATGCAGCGCTTGTTGACGGCAACCTGCGCGAAGAGTGCGGAACCATCGACGCGCCGCTGGCGAGACACCCGGTCGATCGCAAGCGCATGGCGATAGTGCAGGGCGGCAGAGACGCCGTGACCCATTGGCACGTTGCCGCGCGATACGGGCAATATACGCTGTTGCAGGTTGAGCTGGAGACCGGCAGAACCCATCAGATCCGCGTGCATTTGGCCTCGATCCAGCATCCGGTAACGGGGGACGATGTGTACGGGCGGGAGAAACGTCCGTTTGGACTCGCGGGACAGGCATTGCACGGCTACCGGCTCACGCTGAAACACCCGAAAACGCAAGAGCGCTTGGTGTTTTACGCGCGTCTGCCGGAATATTTTCTGATCGCGCTCAAAAAAGCAGGGGAGAACGGAGACGAAGCGGAAATTCTTTCGCGACTCAAGCAACTGGAGCAAGCAGAGGATGCTTGCGTCACACAGTTTTGATACAAAGTTGAATCGAATCAAAAGGAGTATTTCATGAATTCTAAAGCGAACCGAATGAGTAGACAAATCGCGCTCGTGATGGCGCTCATCCTGCTGATGAGCGTGTTTTCGGGCTGTAAGTTGCCGGACAGTACGATCATCAATGAGCCGGTTACCATTGAGTCCGAAACGACAGACGTACCTGTTGCGGATGCGACCCCTGCACCGGAACCAACGTTTACGTTGGATCAGGCGGCTGATGATGCGTATCATGCGCTGGATCTCAATGTTTTTCGTTGGTATGCGACATCCGATGGTTACTCGTTCCATATGTTTATCGATAACCCTGCCGATTACAGCATTGATCACAATAGCGTTCCGATGACGCTTGGCGAGTTCACTGAGGAAGACAGCGTGCGCCTAGGGAACGAAGCAGCCGTTTATCTGACCCAACTCGACGCGATCGACCGCGATCAAATCAAACCGGAATCACAGTTTTCCTACGATGTGCTGCATGAGTTTTTATCCGGTTACGCTGCGGAAGACAAGTTTGCCTATTTCTATGAACCACTGACGGAATATAGCGGACTGCATTCCAATATGCCGTTGTCATTTGCGTTGTTTGATCTGAAGAATGTGGAAGATGTCGAAGATTACCTTGCCTTGCTTGCAGATATGCCCCGCTATATGGGGCAGGTGCTTGCCTATGAGCAACAGCGCGCAAGGCTTGGCATGTTTATGACGGAGCCAGCGCTGGATGCGATTCTGGAAGACCTCCAGCTGATCATCGACGCAAAGGATACGTCTTTTCTGTATGTTACGTTTGATGAAGGCGTTGATCGGGTGACCAACTTGAGCGCAGATCAAGTGAAAACATTTAAAGATAAGAACATCAGTCTGCTGAAAAACGAGTACATCGACTCGTTCCAAACGCTCTATGACGGACTGGAAGCGCTGCGCAAAGATTGCCGCAGCTATGAGGCGGCGTCCCAATATTCCGAACTGCAAAAAGAGTATTTTGAGCAGACGATGCAGTCCGCAGGTTGCAACGATCTATCCGTAGAAGAGACGCTTGAGATGCTGAAGATTGAGTTGAGCTATCTTCTCGATGATTTCTCGCGGATTACCAGCAAAGACCCGGATATTACCAGCAAGAAAATTGAAGTCACCAGCGGCAACATGCAGCAGGACCTTGACTATCTGCAAAAGCTGATTCAACCGATCCTGCCCGTTTTGCCGGAACA
>JAQVML010000255.1 GCA_028703645.1 Eubacteriales bacterium | reverse complement strand
ACAAAGAACGGATACAGTGGTTTGCCGCGAAGTTTGCCAACGCAAAAGACATTTTCTTCATCGGTCGCGGGCTCGACTATGCGATCAGCATGGAAGGCAGCCTGAAGATGAAGGAGATCAGCTATGTCCATTCCGAAGCGTATGCGGCGGGCGAACTCAAGCATGGCACCATCAGCCTGATTGAGGAAGGAACCTTGGTGGTAGGGACGCTGACACAGCAGAATTTGTATGAAAAATCCACCAGTAACCTCATGGAGGTAAAGAGCCGCGGCGGATATCTCATGGGGTTGACCAATTATGGCAACTATACGCTGGAAGATACCGCGGATTTTACGACGTATGTACCGCAGACTGATCAACACTTTGCAGCAAGCCTTGCGATCATTCCGCTGCAACTGTTTGGGTATTATATGAGCGTTGCGCGCGGACTCGATGTGGATAAGCCAAGAAACCTCGCAAAGAGCGTTACGGTGGAATGAAGCAACCCTCGAGGAAGCGACAAACTGACAAATTCGTTTATAGGGAGATATCATCAATCGGATTATGACACATCAATCGGAATAAGATTTCGAATGGACCGTCCGCCGTTTATTCAGACGCTTTCTACCAGAGATGAGCGCAAACGGCGATGTTCTTGGGGATGGAACGACGCAAAGAAGAATGGGGTATGATTGTAATGTCTGTAGAGAACGAAATTTTGGAAAAAGAAACGAGCTATGAGCGCGGCCATCGGCACTCGATCGCTCTGGTGGCGTATGATGCCGTGCTTCTTTTTCTGACGATGCTTGCCTTATTGGTGGTTTATCCAAGTGAAACAAATCGACTATCCATGTATGGATTAACAATGCAGATTCTTCTGTGTGTGTTGGCACTATATGGAAGCAGACTGCTGTTCAGCATTTACAACCACGTGTGGAGATATGGTGGAACAACGCTCTACATCCGCCTAATCTTGGCGGACGCGATCGCAGGGTTTGTCTACTTCGGACTTCAGATGCTGTTGCTGACGGATAAAATCACGTTTATCCGAGCGGTAGCGATCATCAGCGTAAATCTTCTGCTGACGATATCTGCCCGCTTGGTGTATCAGTATCTCTACGACTACAACAGCGCGAATTCTCCGATTGCGATCTTTTTAAGAAGAACTACGTCGTTCATTACTGGTCTACGGTATAGCCCCGAGCAATTTAGCGAAAAGATGCCCTGCAAGTCGCGAATCAACATTGCGATTGTCGGCGCGGGTCGAGTGGGCGCAATGCTTTCGGACGAGCTCAGAAACAATCCCATGGCATATTATAAACCGGTGATGTTCATTGAAAGGGACAAAGAAAAGGTTGGCCGGTATATCAACGACATTCGAATCTACTCGCACTCCGAGGTGACGCGGGAACTGCTTCGCTGCAATATGGTGCAGGAGATTGTGTTCGCCGTGCCGGGTATGGATCTGGAGCAGAAGAAGGCGATGTACGAGCAATATAAAGACGTGGGATGCAGGCTCAAAACGTATGATTATCCGACCGCAGAGAACATGGAAAACGGCAGCCGGAAGATGCGCGAGTTTGATATTCAAGAGCTGCTCTTTCGTCCTCAACTCTTGTTTACCAACGATACGACAAGCAGTTTTTATCGCGATAAGACCATATTGATCACGGGCGGAGGCGGCTCAATTGGCAGCGAGCTTTGCCGCCAGGTCGCGAAGATGGGGCCTCGCGAACTGATCATACTGGATATTTACGAAAACGGTGCCTACGATATTCAACAGGAGCTTTCCATGTTCTATGGAGAAAAGCTCCGCCTTACAGTTGAGATTGCGTCGGTTTGTGACCGGAAATCGGTCATGAACATACTCGAAACGTATCGGCCGGAGGTGGTGTTGCACGCAGCTGCACATAAACACGTGCCGCTGATGGAGCGCAACAGCTGTGAAGCCGTAAAGAACAACGTGTTTGGTACGCTGAATATGGTTGAGTGTTCGGAAGAATACGGCGTACAGAAGTTCATTTTGATTTCAACGGACAAAGCGGTCAACCCCACCAATATCATGGGGGCTACGAAGCGCATGTGCGAAATGATCGTTCAGAGCAGGAACGGGATCACCAACTTCAGCGCGGTACGCTTTGGCAATGTGTTGGGATCAAACGGGTCTGTGATCCCCCTGTTCAAGCGACAGATTGAAAACGGCGGCCCGGTTACCATCACCGACAAACGTATCATTCGCTACTTCATGACCATTCCCGAAGCGAGCCAGCTGGTATTAACCGCAGGCGCGATGGCGAAGAACGGCGAAATTTACGTGCTGGATATGGGGTACCCTATCAAGATTATCGACCTTGCTGAGAATATGATTCGCTTGTCGGGCTACGTGCCATATACCGATATCGAGATCGTGGAGACCGGTATGCGACCGGGTGAAAAGCTCTATGAAGAACTCCTGATCGATTCGGAAAACTTGGAGAAGACGGACAATGAGCTGATTTTTGTGGAAAAAGGACAGCATCGAAGCGAAGAACGCATTACAGCCAAGCTCAATCTGCTGGAAAAATCGCTTACGTCCGATGATTCCAATAGTGTTCGCCTCGCGCTGATGCGTGCGGTTCCCACGTTCCATCATCCGGATGAGGTCAATTCACATGAGCGCTGCGCAGAGGAGCTGAAGAAGTCGCCTGTGAGGAAGTGGAGCGCGAAAAGACCCGACACCGATGCGGTCAGCCAATAACAAACCGTCTGCCACTTGAAGGTGAAAGCGCAGTAGATATATGCGCGTTTCATATACCGACAGTCTAGTCATAATTGAATCACGTTTCAAACGAATCACGCCGTTTCGCTGAGTGCGAGACGGCGTTTTTTTATGCGAAATCACAGGTTCGCCAGACAAGCGAGTCACCGCAACACCGGTGGATCTGTCAGCGGATGAACGGAGTGGAGCTCTTGTAGGTGCGGATGTGTTTGAGATCGCTGACATCTGGAAAACAATGTTGACAAAAGCTGGTATCAGTAATACAATATCGATACGCAAAACGCGAATGAATCGAAGTGCTTGGGAAGGAGCTGCACGTGAATATTACGGTATGCATCGGAAGTTCCTGCCATTTAAAAGGCTCACGCAATGTTGTGGAGCGGTTGGAACGATTGATTTTGGAACGCGATTTAAAGAATGAAATCGAGTTGCGCGGCTCGTTTTGCATGGGACAATGCCAAACGGGCGTGAGCGTGCTGGTCGACGATACATATTATTCCCTCACACCGGAGGACACAGAGCGCTTTTTCATCCAAACCGTGTTGCCCAAACTGGCGAGTACAAAACACGCAATCGGAACACAAATCGAACCTGTATGATCGAATCAGAGGATAAAAACGATGTCGGACGTATTGCGGCTGAAGAAGTCGAACTGTAAAAACTGCTACAAGTGCATTCGCCATTGCCCGGTGAAGTCCATTCGCTTTTCCGCGAATCAGGCGCACATCGTCGGCGAGGAGTGTATTCTCTGCGGGCAATGCTTCGTCGTCTGCCCGCAAAACGCAAAACAGATTGCGGACGGAACGGAGCTGGTGCGCGTGCTGCTGGAAGGCACCGCGCCGGTGGTCGCGAGCCTTGCGCCGTCGTTTGCGGCTTATTTCGATCAAGTCGGGTT
>JAQVML010000254.1 GCA_028703645.1 Eubacteriales bacterium | reverse complement strand
GCGCTCGAAACAAAGGAGATAAACAAATGAGAAATCTGCTTGGGGAAGCAGAAGCGCTGCAACGGAAACTGGTTCAGCACCGCAGGTATCTGCATGAAAACGCGGAAACGCACAATGATCTCCCGATCGCCTCGGCGTACGTAAAGGATCAACTCACGCGGATGGGTTATGATCCGCAGGATGTATCCAAATGCGGCGTAACTGCGCTCGCGGGCAAGGCAGAGGGCAAGACATTCCTCCTGCGTGCCGACATGGACGCGCTTCCGATCGTCGAGGAGACGGAGTTTTCCTTTCGCTCTCAAAACGGCAACATGCACGCCTGCGGGCACGATATGCATACCGCAATGTTGCTTGGCGCCGCGCAGTTGCTCAAAGACCACGAAGCGGAACTCACCGGACGGGTGAAACTGATGTTTCAGCCCGCGGAAGAGACGATGGCGGGGGCGGCTGCAATGATGGAAGCTGGCGTATTGAAAAATCCCGCGGTAGACGCCGCGTTTATGATTCATGTGATCGCGGGGATACCAATTCCAACTGGTTCGGTCATTATTCCTCCGCCGGTCAAGGCGGCGTCTGCGGGATCCGACTGGTTTAAGATCACCGTCCATGGCAAGGGAGGACACGGCGCCTCGCCGGAAAAGGCGCTGGACCCGCTGATCGTGCTTTCGCAAATCTGTCTGTCTTTACAAACCATCAACGCGCGGGAAGTTGCGCCCGGGGAGCAGATCGTGCTGACCGTAGGTCAGATGCACGGCGGCAACACGTCCAACGTGATACCGGAGTCCGCGTTCCTTTCCGGCAGCATTCGCACTTTTGGCAGCGAGACGAGAGCGTTTGTACGGGAGCGCGTGCGGCAAATTGCCGAAGGGGTGGCGACTACATTTCGCGTGACAGCGGAAGTGGAGTTTGAAAAAAGCTGTCCCAGTTTTGTCATTGACGCGACGCTGCAAAAGCAGATATCAGCGTTTAGCGGCGAGCTGCTCGGGCAAGAGAAACTCGTGCCGATGGAACGCGTATTCGGCGTATCGAGACTGCCCGGATCGGAAGACTTCGCCGCAGTATCCGAACGAGTCCCATCCATGATGGTCATGCTGACGGCGGGGTCTCCAACGGAAGGGTTCGCCTACCCGCCGCACCATCCGAAAACAGCTTTCAACGAAGAAGCACTGGCGCTTGGAGCCGCGCTCTATGCCAACGCCGCCATCGAATGGCTCAACAGCTGATTTGCTGATCACAATCGCCTGAAATACCGTCTTCGGACGGAAATATAAACAAGGAGGTTCACGATGTCTGAGAAACTTTCCCCATGGTTTGAGAGAACCGAACCGTCTCAGTTTGAAGTGTATGCCGAGAAGTACAAGGATATCATGCTGATGACGCGAAAGAACGGCATTCTCGAAGTACGGTTGCACACCGACGACGGCCCTTTGAAATTCAGCTGGAAGGCGCACAGCATGTGGTCGCAAGCCTGGATTGATATCGGCCGGGACCCCGAAAACGAGGTGATGATCCTGACCGGCACCGGAGATCGTTGGCTGGATGCGAACCCGGAAGTCTGGAAGAAACTGTTTCGGGAATGGACGCAGGACGACAAGCTGAAGATGTATCACGAGTCGCTGCGCCTGCTCGAAAACCTGATCTTCTGTATCGATATTCCGACCATCGCCGCGATCAACGGCCCCGGAACGCACTGCGAAATCGGCACGCTTTGCGATATCACGCTTTGCACAGAGGATACGGACTTCTTCGACCCGCATTTCCTCGGCGGAACACCTCCGGGCGACGGCATGGCCTTAACGCTTCAGCGAACGATCGGGGTAAAGCGCGCGGCTTATTATGCCTACACCGGAAAGAAGCTGGATGGCAGAACCGCGATGGAGCTGGGAATCGTCAATGAGGTTTTACCGCGCGAGCAACTGCTTTCGCGTGCATGGGAACTTGCGGAAATGATGATGGAGCGTTCCCGCGGCGCGCGAATGCTGACGCACTCGATCCTTTCCCGCCCGTGGAAAGAGGCATTGGTGCAGGATCAGGGATTCCATCTGACACACCAGATGTACGACATGGCAAACGACGAAGAGGGCCCGCTGGCGCGACTCATGAAACTCAAAGCACGGTTTCAGAAGACGACCTGACCGATTACGATCCAATGGATGGCGATTCTGTGCCGTCGCGCACTTGTTCGCGGGAAAGCAAATGGATCGAAAAGAAACCGATGCGTTTCCGTTGAACGACCAATGAATGGGAACCTCCTGTCGCAGGCACGAAACGGCGGCAGGAGGTTTTATGATGCAGTTTCCTGATACAGGGCTATAGGTAAAAGACTTGATTCAATCGCATTTTGAAAGAGAGGTCGAACGAGAATTTTTATGATGCAGAAAAAGACGATGGCGGCTTTGGTCAAGCGGGAAAGAACGCCGGGAATCTGGCTGGAGGAAGTGCCGCTCCCCACGGTTGGGATCAACGATGTGCTGATTCGGATCAAGAAGACGTCCATCTGCGGAACGGACGTGCATATCTATCAATGGAACGAATGGGCACAAAAGACGATTCCGGTTCCCATGACGATCGGTCATGAATTCGTTGGCGTCGTTGTGGCAACCGGCAGCAATGTTGAAGGCGTTCAGATCGGCGAGACGGTATCGGGCGAAGGGCATATTGTATGCGGCACATGCCGCAACTGCCTTGCGGGAAGGCGACACTTGTGCATGAATACCAAAGGCGTAGGCGTCAATCGAAACGGTGCGTTTGCGGAATATCTCTCGATTCCTGCTGCGAACGTCTGGCACTGCGATCCGGCGATTCCAGAGGAGGTGTTCAGCTGCTTCGATCCGCTCGGAAACGCGGTACACACGGCACTTGCGTTCGATGTGCTTGGTGAAGATGTGCTCATCACTGGCGCGGGCCCGATTGGTATTATGGCGGCGGCGGTCGCGAAGCACGCCGGCGCGCGCAATGTCGTCGTGACCGACGTAAATCCCTATCGGTTGTCACTGGCCAAGCAGATGGGCGCGACGCTCGCGCTGGATGTCCGGACGGAGAAGATTCAGTCCGCAAGAGACATTCTGGGCATGAAGGAAGGGTTTGATGTCGGCATGGAGATGTCCGGCAATGCGCGCGCACTCAACGACATGGTCAATCACATGTGCCATGGCGGAAAGATTGCGATGCTGGGACTACAGGAAACCTCTACGCAGATCGATTGGAATAAGATCGTCTTCAACGGATTGACGATCAAGGGGATTTACGGGCGTGAAATGTATGAGACGTGGTATAAAATGAGCGCGATGCTGAAAAGCGGGCTTGATATCGAGCCGATTATTACGCACCGGTTTTCATTTGTCGATTATCAAAAGGGATTCGACGCCATGATTTCGGGGAATTCCGGCAAGGTCATCCTCGACTGGGAATAAAAAATTGGAACCCCAAAAAGCGACGGCTTACATCTTTGAACAAGCAAAGACGGAATGACCAATCGCAACGCAATACGATCCGGCAAACAGGGTGATAACCTGAACGTTAAGTCTCCAAGCGCGGGGATTTCATGCTCGGGCTTTCACCGCCTTGATTTTGGAGGGCCGGAGAAGCGCTTGTTTTGCGGGGCTTTCCGCTCCGTACGCGGCGGCCGCACCT
>JAQVML010000253.1 GCA_028703645.1 Eubacteriales bacterium | reverse complement strand
GATCTCCAGTGTGTTATTCAAAAAATGCGGGCTGATCTGGCTTTGGAGCGCTTTCACGCGTGCATCCTGCAGCGCGAGCTGCTCTTCATAGCTCTGCTCAAACTGCGTTTTCAGCTCGGCGGACATGCTGTTAAAGTGCTCTGCCAGCGAGCGAAACTCCTGACTCTTTGGCAACGGCGAAATCGCGTAGCCGCGCTCGCCGCGCTTGACATGCCGCGCGGCGTCAATCAGGCGCGCGAGCGGCTCCGTCACAAAGCGGTAAAACGCCCAAATGACGAACGCGAGCAGCGGAATGGCAAGCAGCATGACCAAGATCAAAAACCGCATCGAGCTCGGCAGTTCGTTGATGATCTGCGCGCCGTCGGAGCGCGCATAGAGCGAGAGCGTATAGTCGGAGGTGCGAAACGTCCGCTCGATCGGGTAGAGTTGATCCGTGTTCTTCGCCGCAAGCGGTGAAACACCATCGCCCGCGATCACACGAGAAATGCCGTTAAGATCCACGCTTGCATCCGTCAGCCAAACGATATTATTCAGCGGGGCAAACAGCGCTCGCTCATCACACTCCATCACGATCACGGCATACGGCTTAAACGCGCTGTCAACGATATTGCGCAGCAGGTAGAGCACGCCGTTCGCTTCAAAAAAGCACACGCGCGTGCTGGACTCCTTGGATAGTTCACGCGCGATGTCGTGCGCATAGGAGCGATAGTTGCGAATCGGGTCGGTCTTGCCCATGTTGGAGCGATTGCTCGCATAATAGATCGTAGCCGGGTTTTGCACAAAGTAGAGCATCACCCCGCGAAAATTCTCGTCGTACGAATATTGCTGAGAGAGATATTCCGTCACGCTGCCATAGAGCACAACGCTGTCCGAATCGTTTTGATACTGCGTCCAGGCGCGCTGGATCACATTGTCATAACTCGCCGCGCGGGAGGCGGACAGCGCGGAGTCGATGTTTGCCTTTGTCAAATCAATCGCGTTGGTCACGCTGGTTTCAATCGTCTCATCAATGCGAATCTGTAGATTGTTGCGAATGAAGTAGCCGGTAAACGTGAGGATCAGCAGCACCGGCAGCACCCAACAGACCACGATGAGCACAATCAGCCCGCGTTTGAGCGAAATCCCCTTCTTCGTCCGTTCCGCCATCGCTTTCTCCTCCCTTGCTATGCAATATTGATCAAAAGTGAACACAGGCTCCGGAACCAACCGAAGCCTGCGTGTTTATTGAATCGGATGCGCCTTACCCAAGCTCCACCAAAACGCTGCATTTCGCGCCCGCGTCCAGTTGCGGTATGCGCGCCACCGGCTCGCCATTAAGCAAAATACGTTTGACGCCGCAAGTAACGCCGGTAGGGTTCGTCACGCGGATTTCATAGGTTGCATTGCGCCAAACGCGGGAGACGGAGAATTCCTTCCAATCCGCGGGAATGCAGGGATCGACGATCAGGCAATCGTAATTCGGCTGAATGCCGAGGATATACTCCGTCGCGGCATAATACGACCAGCCCGCGGAGCCCGTCATAAACGGATGACGCGCTCTGCCAAAGGCCGTATGTGCTTTTCCCACTACGAACTGGCAGTAGACATACGGTTCCGCCTGCCGTACCTCGATTTTATCATTTTGGTGATAGGGACACAATGCGTCATAAAACGCCATCGCGGCGTCCCCTTCGCCGAGCTGGCACGCGGCACCCCAAGCCCACGGATTCGGGTGCGAAAAGATCGCGCCGTTTTCCTTAAGACCCGGATAGACGCGCGTGACAAACCCGATGCCGTCGTCCGGCTTGGTATACGGCGGCGCGTTGAGGAGAATGCCATATGGCGTATAGAGATAGTCCTGAATCGCCCGCAACGCCAGTTCTCCGCGCTCTTTGGAGGCCACACCGGAGAGCACCGCCCAGGCATTGCTCTCAAGATGCACCTTGCCCTCTTCATCCGTGTGTGTGCCGATCTTTCGGTTATCCGCCGTGATCCCGCGGATATACCACGCTCCATCCCAAAGCACGCGTTCGCAGACATCCTTCACGTGCTCCGCCATGGCGCGATAATGGGCCGCGTCGTCACTTCTGCCAAGCTTTTCCGCGAGCGGAACAAAGTGATCCAGCGCCCAATAGTGCAAAAAGCTCACCATTGCGCTCTCGCCGCCGCCAAGATTGAGGCAGTCGTTCCAGTCCGCGCGGAGGCCCTTGCAGACGCCGTTTTGCCCGACTTGTTCCGCAGAGAAATCCAAAATGCGCTTGAGGTGATCGTAAACGCTCTCTTCCCCGCCGTCGGCATAGGCGATACGCTCGTCGGCAAACGCAAAATCGCCCGTCTCTTTGATGTATTGCGTGATGGAGACCACGAGCCAGAGCGCGTCGTCCGAGCAGGCATCCTTGATGCCGTGAACGATGCTCGCGCGATCCGGCACGGGGATCACGGTCGGCGAGCGAAAGCTCTGCGGTTTTGTCTCCGGCTCAAACCAGCGCGGCTCGAAGAGATGCAGCCCGTAGCCCGCTTTTGTCTCGGCGCGCAGAAGCTCTACGATTCGCTGGCGGCACTTTTCGGGGTTGCTGTGCGACACGCACATCGCGTCCTGCGCGGTGTCCCGATAGCCGAGTCCCGTGCGCCCGCCCACCTCGATAAACGAGGAGAAGCGCGAAAAGATCACGTTGATCTCGCTTTGGTACAGCGTCCAGATGTTGATCAGTGTATTCATGCCCGCGTTTGGGGTCTCAATCTGGAGCTTGTTGAGCTTTTCGTCCCAAAACCGATGCAGTTTCGCAAACTGTCCGTCCACCGCGGCATCGTTTCCATAGCGCTGCCGCATGTTTTTTCCGGCTTGAATGCCGCCTTCGCCGAGCAGATAGATCAACCGCGCGCTTTCTCCGGGCTGCAAGATCAGATGCTTTTGCAGCGCGCCGCAGTGGTTGCCTCCCAATTCCGCGCTGCCCAAACACGCGCCGCGCTCTACCGCAAGCGGGTTGCGCTCCGTGCGATACGCGCCGATAAACGAATCCCGCAGGCAGTCGTAGCCATCCGGCTCAAAGCTTGAGGTAAAAAACTGGTAACCATCTTCTTCATAATGGAGGTCGTGTTCGATGACGCCGTCCTGATACCGCGAGCCCGCGGCATACAGGCTCATCTGAAAATTGCGGTTGTCCATGTCGATTTGGTGAAACGAAAACTCGCAATAGGAATATACGGAAAGATTTCGCACGCGGTCGCTGTCGTTTCGAATCACGACATCCCAAATCTCCACGGGATCGTCCTCGGCAACAAACAGCGTCTGCTCCGCGTGGATGCTTCTATAATCGCAGAGATACTTACTATAGGATAGCCCGTGACGGCAAACATACCTCGCCTGATCGAGGGGTTTGCCGACCGGCTGCCAACTGATGCTCCAAAAATTGCCATCCGAATCGTCCCGCAGATAGACATAATGTCCGGGGAAATCCATTGGGACCCCGTTGGGACGAAACCGCGTAATACGATGATATTCGCTGGAACCGCAAAAGAGATATCCACACGCAGTCTGGTTCACAACCCCGCACATCTCTTTGGTTCCAATATAGTTTGTCCAGGAGACAGGCGTGTCTACCCGGTCGATCACATATTCACGATGTTCATTGTCAAAATAGCCATAGCGCATACTC
>JAQVML010000252.1 GCA_028703645.1 Eubacteriales bacterium | reverse complement strand
CGGAAGACCTCCGCATGGTTCAGCATCATATTATCCCGTACGGCTTTGCCCCGCCATGCCGAAACCGCGCGTGTTTTTTCCACTTCGCGCGGTTTTCATACTCCATGTGGCTTGACGATAGTGGCTCAGATCGCGCTATAATGATACAGATGGAGGAAGAGCGATGGAACACACGCAAGCTAACGATCAGGTTTTCACCGTGCGCGCGTTTGCGGGCGATCTGCCCGTGGAGTGTTTTCTTTCCGCGCGCGGTTTTTTAGAGGATCGCAGCCTCGTGCGCCCGTCGTTTTCCGAAGACCATGTTCACGCGAGCTTTGAACTACTGCTCTGCCGAAAAGGCAGCGGGTATCAGTTTATCGAAGGCGTGGCGCATGCGTACACGGACGAAAGCGTATTTTTGTTGGCTCCGTTTGTGACCCACGCGCATATCGCAGACCCAGACTCGGCGGAGGTGCGCTGCTCCATCCGCTTCATCCTGCCGGATGCCGCGGCTTTCTCCGGTCGCAGCGATCCCACGCTCTCCGGCGCGCTGGAGCGATTGCGGCGCGAGCAATACGCGCAGTTTTTTGCCAGCCGCCAGATCATCGCGATTGCGGACCTGCTCTCCGAAGCGGTCTGCTCGGCGGAATCCTCCGCGCTGCTGGTGCTCGCGGGGCTTCTCTCCGCGCTGTTTTCCAGCGTGTTTGCGGAGCTTGGCAGGCTCTATGGCGGCACCAAGGAAAGCGCCGCGCCAATGCTGCGCTCCGAGAGCGACTCCGCGCGCAGGCTCATCATCGACAGCTTCTTTGGGCAGTCGCTCGACGGTTCCGCGCGCATCGAAGACCTCTGCGAACAGGTACACATCAGCCCCAGCAGCCTCAACCGCGTAATTCGGGATCTCTACGGCACCTCGTTTAAACAAAAGCTGATCGAGGCGAGGGTCGCGTACATCAAATACTATCTCAAGTATACGGATCTGCCGATTCGCGCCGTCGCGGAAAAAACGGGCTTTATCGAGGACAACAAACTCTCCCTTTTCTTCAAACAGCACGCGGGGCTATCCCCGACGCAGTATCGCCAGCACGAGCGGGTCAATCCGCCGGAGCCGGTGCAATCCTAATCAAAAAAACAACCTTTTCCCAGGTTGTTTTTTTGCATCATACGTTCTATTCCACAACCCGTTCGCTCGCCATGCCGATATCCACGCGCGCGCCGGGCATTTTTTCGTTGAGATGCTTTTCCATTGCGCGGTTGGCAAACGAGGCGGAGACAAAGCGTTCCAGCGCGATGCCAAACAGCGCGTAATACGCCAGCGCGAGCACGACAAGAAGCCCCGAATACGCGGGCAGCAGCCACAACAGCAGCGCGATGATCGCGACGGGAAGAAGGTTGATGAGCAGCGTCAAAAAGCTTCTCGGCAGTTCCAGAAACGTCAGATAAAACGCGTTTTTGATGATCTGCCCGAACTTGAGGCGATAGGTCACCAAGAGGGAATACACCACCTGCCGCATCAAAAGCGCAAAGAGCACAACCACCGCGCAAAAGCCAAAGAGCAGATAATAGCCAAGCCCCGCGCTGTCGCCTAACGCGCCATAGAACTTTAACGCGCTGTAGGCAGCCAGCGGCATCACCCCTTCGATCAACGAAAAGCCCAGCGCCTGACCTGCGTTTCGCTTCATGCCGCCAAACAGCGTTTGCCAGCGCATACACGGTTCCCCGCGCGACCAGTTGCGCATCAGTAACGTCAGCCCCGCGAGAATCGGTCCCGTGAGAAAAAGGCAAGCGGCGAGTCCGGCAAGATATGCGCCCAGAAACGGGGCCGCTTGAAACGAGGCGGTTTCCTCGGCAAGTAGCGATTCCAGCGACAATTCCGTCCAGACGCTCGCGGGCAGGTAGAACAGATATGTCACCAGATTGACCGCGAAAAACCAGCTCCAGTAATTGCCAAACGTCTGACGAAAGAGTTCCTTTCGCGTCTTCGGCCGCTCCTGTGGCGGCAGGTCCTCAATCGGCGGCGCGGGAAAAAACAGATTTTTAAGCATTTTTCTCGCGCTTTCTGCCCGCGGCTCCTTCGCGCACAGGGCCTGTGGACGCACGCACGACGAGCTTCGGCGAATATTCCACCTTGTTGATCACGGGCGGCAGCAGCGCCTCACTAAGCTCCCGTCTGCGCGCGGTGATCTGATCCACCGCCGCCTTACAACGCACTTGTAGATGGTGGTCGATGGTGGTCAACTGCGGCGTGGAGATCGCGGAGGTGAAGATATTATCAAAGCCGCAGACGGAGAAATCGCCGGGCACGCTGTAGCCACGCGCCTTGATCTCATCGATGAGGCCGATTGCCGTCATGTCGTTGACGCCGATGATCGCGGTCGCCTTCACGCCGTGTTCCAGCGCCTGCCCCATCAGCCTGCGCCCGACCGCGTATTCATACGGCATTGCGTCCGGCAGCGCGTCCGTCTCCGTCTGCGCTTCGGATGCGAGCAGTTCGAGGCTATCCTCGCCGAGTCCCTGCGCGCGCAAAAACGCACGAATGCCTTCCAACCGCTGCTGACGCGCGAGGGTGAGCTGATTAAACGGCGTCGAAACAAACAAAAACTTGCGATGGCCCAGCGCATAGAGATGCTCCGATAATATCTTGCCCGCGTGTTCGTTGCTCAGCTCGATGGAGCAAATCGGTTGCTCGGCGCGTTTTTCGCCGATCAGAACCGAAGGCACGCTGTCAGCCACGTTTTCCACAATCTCCGGAAAGCTCGGCAAAAACGTAAAGATCATGCCGTCGACGCGCGTCTTGAGAAATGTATCCAGATAATACCGCTCCAACTCGGGCTTTCGCAGCGTATTGCAAACGATCACGCAATAGCCGCAGGAGTCGGCATAGCTCTCCACCGTCTGTACCAGCTCCGCATAAAAAGGGTTGTTCAGCGTCGGCGTAAACAGCAGCAAAATTCCCGTGCGCGAGGACGGCGTGCGCTTTTTCCGCTTTGGCAGCTCATAGCCCAAATCCTGCGCCGCCTGCACCACGCGCTGCTTTGTCTCCTCATTAAAGAGCACCTTGTCGCTTTCGTTGAGAATGAGCGACACCGCGGACTGGGACACCCCTGCGCGCGTCGCGACATCCTGAGACGTTACCTTTTTCATGCGATTATTATCCCCCGAATCACCGATTTGAAACTAATAATTCCTAATAAATCATACCGAACAAAACGCATCCTGTCAAACGCTTTCTGTGAATTCAATCGATTTTTTACCATTTTATGGGATATTTCTGAAAATTCAAATCAAACGGTGAAATAATTGTGCCGCGTCGCCGTATGATTTCTTGACTTTTTGAGGATTATTTGCTATTTTATTAGATGTGAGTATTAGTTAAACCGTTTCTTGTCGCGTTGCTGTGATCCCAGGTAAAAAATCAAAAGGCGCACATGTCGCGCCCAAAGGGAACGCATTATGACAAACGCAAGCAACGCGCAAACACAATCCCGCGAAGGCGGACAAATTCTCTCGCTCGGCGAGCTTTTGGTAGACCTTATCCCCGTTGAAAACGGCGGCAGGATCGAAAAAACGGGCGCTGTATTAAAGGTAGCCAGCGGAAGCGCTGGTATATTTGCGTGCGCCGTCTCGGCGCTTAGCGCAAAGAGCGGCTTTCTCGGCAAGGTCGGG